>JACMRO010000031.1 GCA_014376425.1 Rubritepida sp. | reverse complement strand
TAATACGCGGTCCGGTTAACTGGAAACTCACCCTGCCCTGGCAAACTGACATTTCATTTCTTGGAGGATGCAGTGCCGCTGGCGCGCGCGGAACCCCACAGCACTGCGGAGCTGCGCCAGCTGATTGCGACGCTCGAAGGCAGCGGCCTGGCGGAGCGGCGCGCCGATGTGCGGACGTTGCTGGCTCACTCCCGCGCGGTGCTGGCGGCTGCCGGGGCGCGCCCGCCACCATCGGCCGGCAAGGCCTGGCGAAAATTACGCGCGGTGGGCGGCCTGCTGCTCGATGCCGGTTGTGTGGCGATTGCCAGCTTCGCAGCGATCGCCGCCATGCTGGGCCGTGGCGGCTGGTTCGCGCCCATGCTGCTGCTGGCTTGTGCCGGCTGGGCCGTGCTGAGGGTGCGGCTGTTGCGGCAGGGCCTGGCCGAGGCACCGCATCTGGCATCCTACCTGGCGGGCTGGGCCTGGGATTGGGTGGCGGAGGCTTTCAGCGACGCCGCGACCCAGCGGTTGCACCGACGCCTGGCAGCCTGGAGCATCATGGCCGACTGGCGGCATCACCGGCGCAGCCTGCCGCGTGCTGCCGTCACGGGCGCATCGGGGTTGGCGGCACTGCGGAGCTTCCTCGACCAGGCTTACGGTGCGGCCAGGCTTTCGGCGGTGGATGGAGCGATGGACGCACGGTTGGAGGCGCTGCGCTGGGCGGCGTTGATGCAGGCTTTCGCCCGCGTCACGGTCGCCCCGGCCATCGCGCTGCCCGCGCCGGCGCCACCCCCGCCAGTCCCCGCCGGGCCACCCGAAGTAGTCGCCCTCCGCTCCGATCTGCGCGAGGCGATACGCCGAAAACGGGCCGAAGTAACCACCGCCTACGGCTGGAAGCTGAAGACCCCGGCAGAGACTGATCACCGCGAACGGCATGTGGACGGGCTGAAGGCCGAGATCGTCGCACTGGAATCCAAGCTGGCGACGCTCGGCTGATCAGATTTTACCGGTGCGCGCGCGGAGTTCGTCGATGCGGATGGAGGCTGCGGCCTTGGTCAGGCCTTCCTCGAATGTCTCATGCGCCTCCTCGCTCAGCGTCTTGAGGTAGGAAGCCTGGGCGCCGGTCATCGGCTCGTCGCCGCTGGTCCAGTCTTTCGGGTCCTTGACGGTGTTGCTGCCGGGCTCGGGGTCGGTCTTCGGATTGTGCTCGCTCATGGAGGAACAATGCAGCAACATTGTTTTGGGTTGCGTCGCCGTGCGGCGTGACTGCGCCACGATCTGTTGACCGTGCCTCGCTTCGCTTTAGCGTCGCTACTTTAGCGTCCAGCCCTGGCGTCCCGGCTTAAGCGTCCCGGTCTTAGTGTCCCGTCCTTGCCTCCTGGCCCTGGCGTCGGGGCACCCAGCGTCCTGGCACCCAGCGAAAGGCCCCATATGCGCAACGTCCTCTTCATCATGGCCGACCAGCTGCGACACGATCACCTGGGCTGCGCCGGCCATCCCTTTTTGCGCACGCCTAATCTGGACGCGCTGGCGGCCCGGGGCACCCGCTTCAGCAATGCTTTCGTGCAAAGCGGCATCTGTGGCCCATCGCGGATGAGCTATTACACCGGGCGCTTCGTCTCCAGCCACGGTGCCACGCACAACCGGGTGCCGCTGTCGGTGGGCGAGGTGACGCTTGGCTGGCATTTGCGGCAAAGCGGCCGCGCCCTGGCGCTGGCGGGCAAGACGCATGTGGTGCCCGACAGGCACGGCATGGCGCGCTTGCA
Source organism: Rubritepida sp. (assembly GCA_014376425.1). Lineage (GTDB taxonomy): Bacteria > Pseudomonadota > Alphaproteobacteria > Acetobacterales > Acetobacteraceae > Rhodovarius. The sequence continues at coordinate 490 of JACMRO010000031.1, read as the reverse complement.
TGCGGACGGCGCCGATGAACTGGCCGTGCTGCTGCGCGAGGGCTGGTTCCAGCTGGTGGATCGCCATGACGGCCACCATTCCGAACCCGACGGCGCCTATGCCGCCTGGTTGCGCGCCCAGGGCTACGACAGCGCCGACCCCTGGACCGACTATGTCATCAGCGTCACCGACGATGCCGGAGCCACGCAATCGGGCTGGCACATGCGCAATGCCCGCCACCCCGCCCGCGTGGCGCGCGAGCATAGCGAGACCGCCTACACCACCGATCGCGCGCTGCAATTCATCGCCGATCAGGGCGATGCCCCCTGGGTACTGCATCTCAGCTACGTCAAGCCGCACTGGCCCTACATCGCGCCGGCGCCCTACCACGCGATGTACCGGCCAGAGGAATGCCTGCCAGTCTCTCGCCACCCGGCCGAGCGCGGCGCGCATCCGGTGCAGACCGCCTTCATGGATGAGGAAGTCGCCCGCAGCTTCCAGCAGCAGGAT
>JACMRO010000365.1 GCA_014376425.1 Rubritepida sp. | reverse complement strand
GCAGCTCTATGAGGGGGTTGAGATCGCCGGTGAGACGGTGGGCCTCATAACCTACATGCGAACCGATGGGGTGCAGATGTCGCAGGACGCCATCATGGCGATCCGCGATCATGTGAAGAGCGAATTCGGCGCCGACTACCTGCCTGGCGCGCCGCGTGAATACGTGACCAAGGCGAAGAACGCGCAGGAGGCGCATGAAGCGATCCGCCCGACCGATGTGGGCCTGCGGCCGCAGGACGCGGCGCAGTACATCGCGGGACCCCAGCTGCGGCTCTACGAATTGATCTGGAAGCGCGCGGTCGCCAGCCAGATGCAAAGCGCCGAGCTGGACCAGACCGTGGTGGAGCTGGTCGAGCCCACCGGCCGCACCCGACTGCGCGCAAATGGCAGCGTCATCGCCTTCGACGGTTTCCTGAAACTGTACCGCGAGGACGCCGATGACAGCGAGGCCGACCGCCGCGCCGGCATCGCCTCGGCCGGGGCCGAGGATGACGACACCCGCACCCTGCCGCCGATGCGCGAGGGCGAGGCCACGAAGACGCGCGACGTCAGCTCCACCCAGCACTTCACCCAGCCGCCACCGCGTTTTTCCGAAGCCAGCCTGGTCAAGCGCATGGAGGAGTTGGGGATCGGCCGGCCCTCCACCTACGCCAGCATTTTGCAGGTGTTGCAGGACCGCGAATACGTCACGCTCGACAAACGGCGCTTCCAGCCTTCCGACCGTGGCCGCCTCGTCACCGCTTTCCTGGTCAGCTTCTTCGAGCGGTATGTGAATTCGGGCTTCACCGCCGGGCTGGAGGAGCAGCTGGACGACATCTCCGGCGGCCGGGCCGAGTGGCGGGCAGTGATGCGCGCGTTCTGGGAGCACTTTTCCCGGGCGATCGAGGCGACCAAGGACCTGAAGATCTCCGACGTCATCGACCGGTTGGACGACGATCTTGGGCCGCATTTCTTTCCCGCCGCCGATGATGGCCGCGACCCACGGCTATGCCCGGCCTGCTCTGCAGGAAGGCTCGGCCTTCGGCTGGGCAAGACCGGTGCCTTCATCGGCTGCTCGAACTACCCCGAATGCCGCTTTACCCGGCCGCTGGCGGTTCCCGGCGCGGAGGGCGATGGCGGCGGGGCCTTTGCCGACGGCGTGCGCCAACTGGGCGCCGACCCGGTAAGCAGCCAGGAGATCACCATGCGGCGGGGCCCCTACGGCATCTACGTCCAGCTCGGTGAGCCGGGGGTGGACGAGAAGGGCAAACCCACCAAGCCACGTCGCGCCAGCCTGCTGCGCGATATGGACCCCGAGGGAATCACGCTGGAGCGCGCACTGGCTTTGCTGTCGATGCCGCGCATCGTGGGCGTGCACCCGGAGAAAGCGGAGGAGATCGTGGCCCATCTGGGTCGCTTCGGGCCCTACATCACCATGGGCGCGCTGAGCAAGACGCTCGACAAGGATGACGACGTGCTGAGCCTGGGCCTGAACCGCGCCGTCACACTGTTGGCCGATGCCAAGCCGCGCGGCCTGGTAATCGGGCTCCACCCCGGAGATGGCGAGAAGGTCGAGGTCCGGCGCGGCCGGTTCGGACCGTTCCTGATGCATGGTAAGCGAGTGGCCAACCTGCCCCGCGGCACCGAAATGGAAGCAGTGACATTGGATGAAGCGGTGACGATCCTGGCTGAGAAAGGCAAGGAACTGCCTCCATTGAAGGGGGCCAAGGGCCGGGCCAAGGCCAAGCCCGTCAAGGTCGGGCCGAAGGTGACGGCGGCACCGGCGAAGGCCACAGCGCCAAAGCCGGCGACGAAAAAGCCTGCGACAAAGAAGCCTGCGACGAAGAAGCCTGCGACCGGGAAGCCGGCGGCGAAGAAGAACCCGCCGGCCAGGTCCGCCGCCAAGAAAAGCGCGACACAGGCATGAAGCGCCCAGGCCCCCCGCCGAAAGGCCGCAAACCCTACACCGGCACCAAGCCGGCGAAGGGTCAGGAGAAAGACCCGGGTGCGGGCCGCCGCAAGAAAGCAGGCGGCAGCGGCTACCCACGGGCGCCCGAGGAGCGGCGCCCGGCGGCTGAAGAGCTGTGGCCGGCCAGCAAGCCGGTACGCGCAGGGCGGCCGGGCCTGGAAACGGCGGCAAAACCCGAACGGCCAGCGCGTGGCCGGGCCGCCGCGATCGCCGGGGCACGGCAGGGCGGGCCGGCAGCTGGCGCGCCGGGACGTGGCGATGCACAGCCGCGGCTGGCGCTCGCGCCCACCGCGCGCGGCGGGGAGCCTCGGGGGCAGCCGCGGAACGAGGGCTACGCGGGCGAAAGGCCGCCGGGCCGCGGCACGTTTGGTACGCCCAGGGGAGAGGCTTCCGGCGGCTTCAGGGGCGGCCGTGCAGCGGGCGACGGGTCGCGCTCGCGCTCCGCCGATGACGCGCCGCGTGGGCGCCCACCGGGCGATGCGCCGGAAGGCCGGACGTTCCGTGGCCGTGGCGACGCAAAAAGCCCGCGGGGCAGCACCGCGCGGGCCGACAGCCTTCGCGTGGTGAAGGATACCCATGCCAGCAGCCGCCCGGCCCCCGCCCCATCCCGCAGCCAACGCCGCGGCGAAACCGGCGGCCAGCCGCCCCGTCCGCTTCCGAGCATGGAGCAGCTGCAGATCTTCTTCCGCAGCGCCCGCGCCAAGGTCGGCCGCAACGAGATCGCCCGCCATTTCGGCCTGGTCGCCAGCCAGCGCTCGGGGTTGAAGGCGCTGCTGGACGCCATGCCCAGCGCACCCGATCCGTTACGTCGCGAGCGGCAGTCGGCATCCACCTCCGTCCGTCCGGCCCGGGCCGACAAGGCCCCACCGCGCGAGGCGCGTACGCAGCCATTGCCCGAGATGCTGCCGGTCGAGATCTTCGGCACCGACGCGGATGGCGACCCGCTGGCGCGCCCGCTCAACTGGGACGGTGAGGGCCGCGCCCCGGTCATCCGGATGCAGCCCGAACGCCCCGGCCAGCCCGCGTTGGCGCCCGGAGAGCGGGTGCTGGCGCGCATCCGCCCACTGGGCGGCGGCCGCTACGAGGGCCGCACCTTTCAGCGCATCGCGGCACCGGTCGAGGCGCCGGGCCGCATCCTGGGCATCGTCCAGGACGGCCGCATCGTGCCGACCGACCGCCGGCAGAAAGGCCAGTGGGCGGTCTCGGGCGAGGCGCGTGAGGGCGATATCGTGCTGGCCGAACCGGTGGTCGACCCCAGCAACCGCCATTTCGGCCCCAAGCCTGCGCGAGTGACCGAGGTGCTGGGCCGCATGGGCGATGCGAAATCCGTCTCGTTGATCTGCATCCATGCCCATGGCATTCCGACCGAGTTCCCGCCCGAGGCGGTGCAACAGGCGGAACGCGCCAAGGCGACGCCGCTGGGTAGCCGCGAAGATTTGCGGGACACCCCGCTGGTCACCACCGATGGCGAGGACGCCAGGGATTTCGACGACGCGGTCTTTGCCGAGGAAGACGGTCCAGTGGGCGCAAATGGCTGGCGCGTCATCGTGGCCATCGCCGATGTGGCACATTACGTGCCGCCCGGCAGCGCGCTCGACCTTGAGGCGCGTCGGCGCGGCAACAGCGTGTATTTCCCCGATCGCGTGGTGCCGATGCTGCCAGAGGCGCTGTCGAATGGCTGGTGCAGCCTGCGTCCGCATGAGGAGCGTGGCTGCCTGTTCGTCGAGATGCGCTTCGATGCCCGCGGCGACAAGCAAAGCCATCGCTTCGGCCGTGGCCTGATGCGCAGCGTCGCCCGGCTGACCTACGAGGCGGCCCAGGCAGCGCGCGACGAAGGCGGCGAGCCCGCTGGGCTGCCCACCGGCCACATGGCGCGGCTCTACGGCGCCTTCGTCGCATTGCTATCCGCCCGCGGTCGACGCGGCACGCTGGAGCTGGACATCCCCGAACGGCGCGTGGTGCTCAGCCCTGAGGGCCAGGTGACCGGTGTCGCCCCTCGCCCGCGCCTCGACAGCCACAAGCTGATCGAGGAGTTCATGATCGCGGCCAATGTC
>JACMRO010000364.1 GCA_014376425.1 Rubritepida sp. | reverse complement strand
GTTGGCGGCACGGTGGCGGGACGGCTAAGGTGGCGGCGACCTGCCGTGGAGCCCGCGTGTCCCTTTTCTCCAGAATTCTGATCGCCGTCCTGTGGCTGGCCGCGGGCACAGCCGTGGCGCAGCCGGTCACGGGGCCGCAGCGGACCGAGCGGATCGAGGCCGCGCTGGTGCCGATGTCGGCCTGGGCCGCGCCCGGCTCGACGGCCGTGGTGGCGGTCAGACAGAGCATTCAGCCCGGCTGGCACACCTACTGGCGCAATCCGGGCGATTCCGGGGGGGCGACGAGCCTGAGCTGGACGGTGCCTGAGGGCGTCCAACCCGGCGAGATCGTCTGGCCCCTGCCGCAACGCCAGCGCCTCTCGGGCCTGATGAACTATGGCTATGAGGGCGAGGTCTATCTGCCCGTCCCCGTGGAGGTTCCGGCGACCGCAAGAGCCGGGACGGTGCTGCCGCTGACGGTCAAGGCGCTGTATCTGGTGTGCAGCGCCGAGATGTGCGTGCCGGACGAGCTGACACTGAGGCTGGACCTGCCCGTGCGCGAGGGTGCGGCACCGCTGGATACGCGCCATGGCGCGGCGATCATGCGGGTGCTGGAGACGGCCCCGCGACCGGCGGGGATCGAGGCGCGGGTCTCGCTCGAGAACGGCGTGCTGGTGCTCAGCGCCGCCGGCGGACCGCTGGCCGGGCGCGATCCGGGTCCGAGCTATTTCTTCCCGTTCGAGGGCGGGGTCATCGATCATCCGGCGGCCCAGACCGGCAGCTGGGGCCCACAGGGGCTGACGCTGCGGCTGCAACCGGGCCGGGCGACGACGGCGAGCGGCCTGACCGGCCCGGTGGCGGGCGTGCTGGCCACGGCCCACGGCGCGTTCGAGATCCGTGCCGAACCGGGCGTGACGCTGGCGGGAACGTCAGGTTCCGGCCCGCTGGCGGCGGCCGCGGACGCCGGCCCGGCGACCGCATCGCCCGACCCGACAAGCCTTGCGGTCTTCGCCCGGGCCCTGCTGTTCGCGGTTCTGGGCGGGCTGATCCTGAACCTGATGCCCTGCGTCTTCCCCATCCTGGCGATGAAGGCGATGGCGCTGGCGCGGCTGGGCGGCGCCGGCCGTGCGGCGGTGCGGCGCGAGGCCCTGGCCTACACCGCCGGGGTGGTGCTGGGCTTCCTGGTCATCGGCGGCGCCCTGCTGGGGCTGCGCCTGGCCGGCAGCGCGGCGGGATGGGGGTTCCAGTTCACCCAGCCGGCCTTCGTGGCGGTGATGGCCTGGGTCATGCTGGCGGTCGGGCTGAACCTCTCGGGCGTGTTCGCCATTCGCGGACCGGTCGTGTCGGGGCCCAGGGGCGGGCTGGCCGGCAGCTTCGCCACCGGCTCCCTGGCGGTGCTGGTCGCCACGCCTTGCACGGCGCCCTTCATGGCGGTGGCGCTGGGCGCGGCGCTGGCAATGCCCGCCTTGCCGATGCTGCTGGTCTTCGCCGCCATGGGGCTGGGCATGGCGCTGCCCTATGCGTTGCTGGCGGTCGCCCCCGGCCTGGCCCGCGCCCTGCCGCGCCCGGGCGCGTGGATGGAGCGGCTTCGGCAATTCCTCGCCTTCCCGATGTATGCCGCTGCCGCCTGGCTGGTCTGGGTGCTGGCGCAGTTGTCGGGCGCCGATGGGGTGGCGCTGGGCCTGGGCGGCGCGCTGCTGGTGGGTTTTGCCGCCTGGGCCATGGGCCAGGGGCGGCTGGGCCGGGCCGGCGCGCTGGCCGCGGGCCTCGGGGGGCGGGCGCTGGTGGCGGGCCTCACCCCCCCGCCCCCCCCCGCCGCCGGCCCGCCACGG
>JACMRO010000363.1 GCA_014376425.1 Rubritepida sp. | reverse complement strand
GGCGGTGGCGGTGCTGCCATCGGCCATCTCCAGCAGCAGTTCGCCATCGGTGACCGGCACGACGACATAATACCAGCCATGGCGGTGAAAGCCGGTCTCGGCGCCGGGGGCAAAGTCCCAGCGGGTGACACGGGTGTGCGCGTCATCGACCTGGACCGTGGCGGTGGCCGGCTCGCGGCAGCGCAGGGGCTCCTTCATTCCGCGGCCAGCTTCTGCGCCAGGCCGGGCAGCGGGATCGCGCCCGTCGCCTGCCAGGTTGCCCAGGCCGCGTCGGCCTGCGGGCCGGGCAAGGCCAGGTGCGGCGGGCGGATGTTGCGCCAGCCCATGTCGCCCGTTGAGCGGGCGATAACCTCGCGCAGGTTGGGGATCAGTGGCGCGGCGGTGGCCGCCTTGCGGGTGGCGCCCAGCATCGCCTGGGCGGCGTCCGCCTCGGGCCCGGTGCGCCTGGCATATACGATGCCGCCCCAGTGGCAGTTGGTGTTGCCAGCCGCGGTGATGCAGCCCGCGCCACCATCGGCCAGGATGCGCTGAACGTATTCGTCAGAGCCCGAATAGACTTCGAAGCCGCGGGGCGCGAAGGCGTCGATCATCGCCTTCATGTTGGCGTAGTCGCCCGAGCTGTCCTTTACACCCTTGAACACGCCCGGATGCGCGTCCAGCAGTCGCTCAAGCAGGGCGAGGCTGAATGGCACCGCCGATTGCTGCGGGAAGTGATACAGGTACAGCGCAATCCCACCGCCGACGCGTCTCGCCACCTGGTCGAAATAGGCGAACAGCCCATCATCGGACGGCCCCTTGTAGTAGAAGGGCGGCAACAGCAGCACGCCGCGGCAGCCCAGGCCGCGGGCGTGCAGCGTCAGCTCCACCGTCTCGGTCAGCGATGAGACACCGGTACCGGGCATCAGCTTCGCCGCGGGAATACCGCGGGCCACTAGGCCTTCGAGGATGGCGCGGCGCTCGCTGCCCGAGAAGCTGTTGGCCTCGCCGGTGGTGCCCAGCACGCCCAGGCCGTTGGCGCCGTTGGCCAGCAGCCAGTGCGCGTGGCCGGCCATAGCATCGAGATTTGGCGAAAGATCTTCATGCATGGCGGTCAGCACCGCCACGTTGATGCCGCCGTAGATGGCGTCCTTCATCCTTTTTTCCTCCCCGGTAGTGGTTTGGCCTGGCGGGGCAGCTTTCCCGGCCAAAGCACGACATGGTCCTCTAATGCACCCGAATCGCGCTCCCGCACCACCCGGCCCGCCACGCTGATGCCGGCCTCGACCACCGTCTCTGGCCGGCCGGAGACCAGCGGGTGCCACCAGGGCAGGTCGCGGCCCTCCTGCACCAGCCGGTAGGCGCAGCTCGGCGGCAACCAGTCGATCTCGCGCAGCAGCTGCGGCGTCAGCTGGATGCAGTCGGGCACGAAGCGCCGGCGGTCGGCATAGTTCGAACAGCGGGCGGTCGCACCATCGAGCAGCCTGCAGGCGACGTTGGTGAAATGCAGCTTTTCGTGCCGATCCTCCCGCAACTTGTGCAGGCAGCAGCGGCCACAGCCGTCGCACAGGCTCTCCCACTCGTCGGGCGTCATGGCGTCGAGCGTTTTGCTGTGCCAGAAAGGCTTCATTAAAGCATTGTAGTGTTTTTGGCGCCGGTATCCAACCAGGCGGCCTGATGAGGGGATGAGATGGACAAGCTCAACAAGTGGGTGGTGGCAAATCCGGTGGTCGGCACCATCGCCGTCTCAGCGCTAACGGCACTGCTGATCGGCCTTTTCCTGGGCGTGCTGCGCGGCCCGGGCCCGGTCGGCGCCATCGGCCCGGCCGGTGAACGCGGCGTGGCGGGTGCGGTGGGCGCGGTCGGCGCGCGGGGCGAGGTGGGCCAGGTGGGGCCAGCCGGCCCAGTCGGCGTGCAGGGCCCGGTGGGGTCGCAGGGCATCGCCGGTCCGGCTGGACCGCAAGGCGATCGCGGTGACCAGGGCCCGGTGGGTGCGGCAGGCCCCCAGGGGCCGACCGGTCCCCAAGGCGGTGCCGGCTCCGGCGGCGTGGCCGGCCCGCCTGGCCCGGCGGGCGAACGTGGCCCGGCCGGCCCCGGTGGGCCGACGGGTGAACGTGGTGCCGTGGGCGGGGTCGGTCCCGCCGGCCCGGCCGGCGCAGTGGGTGCGCCAGGCCCGGCTGGCCCGATCGGACCCATTGGCCCCTTAGGGCCGGTGGGCCCGGCAGGCGAGCGCGCTACAGCCAACTAGGGCGGCGCAACCGGCGTCGCATCCGGGCGTCACCTCCCTGCGTAGAGAGCGTGACCCCGGAGCGACCCGAATGCCTTTTAGCCGCCGCGCCTCCCTAGCCCTGGCGGCCCTGATGCCCGGTTGTACCAGTGCGGGGCTGAGCGATGCGCTCACGCCGCGCGGCGGCTACACGCGCACCGCCGACATCGCCTACGGCCCACATCCACGGCATCGTCTGGATTTGTATGAGACGGGCCGCCAGGGGCCGCTCATCCTTTTCATCCATGGCGGCGAGTGGCGGCGCGGCGACAAGGACGTCTACCGCTTTGTCGGCCAGGCGCTATGCGCGCGCGGCTTCGACTGCGCCGTCATCAATTACCGCCTCTACCCCGAGGTGCGGTTCCCGGCCTTCGTCGAGGATGCGGCGCTGGCGGTGCGGCACATGGGGCGGCCGCTGACGCTGATGGGCCATTCCTCCGGCGCCCATATCGCCATGCTGCTGGCGCTGGATCCGCGCTGGCTCGCGGGGGCGCCCATCCGGGCCGGCATCGGCCTGTCCGGCCCCTACGACTTCCTGCCGCTGGACGACCCTTTGCATGCGGACATACTGGACGGCCCGCTGGGTCTGGAGGCGACGCAGCCCATCCGCTTCGCAAACGGTGCCGGCCCGCCGCTGCTGCTCATCACCGGCGATGCGGACACCACCGTGCGGCCGCGCAACACCACCAACCTCGCCGCCGCCCGGCGCGCGGCAGGGGGCGTAGTGCGCGAGGTGCATTACCCAGGCGTCGGCCATGCCGGGACCATCACCGCAGTCGCGGCGCTGCTGCGCCCGTTCAGCCCGCCGGTGCTGGATGAGATCGATGCCTTCATCCGCCAGGTTGCCGGCATCGCCTGATGCGCGACCTGGGCGATTGCGCCTTCGCGAACCGGCCAGCAGCGGGTAGAAGCGGCGCATGATCATTTTCGTCACCGGCGCCACAGCCGGCTTCGGCCTTGCCATCGCCCGGCGCTTTGCCCAGGACGGCGCCCGCATCATCGCCGCCGGCCGCCGCGCCGAACGGCTGGAAGCGCTACGCGCCGAGCTGGGCGACGCCGTGCATCCGCTGGTGCTGGACGTGCGCGACCGCGCCGCGGTGGCCGCCGCCGTGGCCGCCCTGCCCGCCGAATGGTCCGCCATCGACCTGCTGGTCAACAATGCCGGCCTCGCGCTGGGCCTGAACCCGGCGCAGAGCGCCGACCTCGACGACTGGGACCAGATGGTCGACACGAACATCAAGGGGCTGATGTACATGACCCGCGCGGTGCTGCCGGGCATGGTCGAGCGTGGCCGCGGCCATATCATCAACATCGGCAGCACGGCGGGCGAATTCCCCTACCCCGGCGGCAACGCCTATGGCGCATCAAAGGCCTTCGTTCGGCAGTTCAGCCTCAACCTGCGGGCTGACCTGTACGGCACCCCCGTGCGCGTGACCGATGTCGAACCCGGCCTGGTGGGCGGGACCGAATTCTCCAACATCCGCTTCAAGGGCGATGACGCAAAGGCCGCGGGGATTTACGAAGGCGCCGATGCGCTGACTCCCGACGATATCGCCGATGCGGTGCATTGGGCGGCCAGCCGTCCTGCGCGGGTCAACATCAATGTCCTGCAGCTTATGCCGGTCAGCCAATCCTTCGGGCCAATGCGCGTGCACAAGGGGTAAGGGTTGCGCTCATGACGTTATGTTATAACATGACGTCATGCGTTACCTTTCCATGCTGCTCCTAGCCCTGCCCGCTGCGGCACAGACCGTCACGGCCATCCCCGACACTGTGGTCCGCGCCCAGCGGCTCGATGCCGCGCGCAACGACATCTCTCCCTCGCTGGGGGCCAGCACCACCACGCTGGACCGGCGCACGATCGAGAGCCTGCCGCAGGGGCCGAACGCCTCGATCAACGCGCTGCTGTTCCAGACGCCCGGCGCGGCGGTGGACAGCTTTGGCGAGGTCCACCTCCGCGGCGAGCATCGTGGCCTGCAGTACCGGCTGAACGGCATCACACTTCCCGAAGGAGTGGCGGGCTTCGGCAGCTTCCTCGATGCGCGTGCGATCGAACGGCTCTCCGTGCTGACGGGTGCGCTGCCGGCGCAGTTCGGCTACCGCACGGGCGGCGTGGTGGACCTGACGTTGCGTTCGGCGGCGCAGGGTCAAAGCGGCGGCGCCGCCGCCGGAACTCAAAGCAGCGGCGCTGCCGCCGGCGAAAGCGGCCGCGTCAGCCTCTATGGCGGCTCGCGCGGGCTCATAAACCCGAGCTTCGACCATGCCCGCACGGTTGGGCCATGGGATTTCTTCGTCACCGGCTCCTACCTGCGCAGCAACCAGGGCATCGAGAACCCGACACGCACGCGAAGCCCGATCCACAACAACACCGAGCAATATCGGGGCCTCGCCTACATCTCGCGCGCGCTGGATGACCGGACCCGGCTCTCCTTTATCACCGGCAGCTCCTGGAACCGCTTTCAAATTCCAAACAGTGCCGGTCAGGTAACGGAATTCACCGCCTTCGGCGTGAGCGATTTCGACAGCCGGCTGCTTCGGGCGCGGCAGAACGAACAGAACTACTTCAACGTGCTCGCCCTGCAGAGCAGCCTGGGCGCGCTGGATGTGCAGGTTGCGGCGTTCCACCGCACCTCCGTCACCCGCTTCACGCCCGACCCGGTGGGCGACCTGCTGTTCAACGGCATCGCCAGCCAGGTGCAACGCCGCTCCGACGCGCTGGGGCTGCAGGGCGATGCGGTCTACCGGCTGAATGAGCGGCATACCCTGCGCTTCGGCGCGTCGGTCACCGGCGACCGCACGCGGGCGCTCAACCGCAGCACCGTTCTGCCGCTCGATGCTGTTGGTGAGGCGCTAGATTCTCCCTTCCGCATCGAGGACCGCACCTCCCGCACTGGCTTCACTTACGGCCTCTATGCCCAGGATGAGTGGCGCATCGCCGAGCGGTTGACGCTGAATCTGGGGCTGCGCTTCGACTACCTGGATGCCTATGTCCGCACCGGCCAGGTCAGTCCGCGCGCCAATCTGGTGTGGCTGCCCTTCGATGGGACGCGCGTCTCCCTGGGCTATGCCCGCTACTTCACCCCGCCGGCGCAGGACCTGATCACGCCGGGCCGGCTGGCGTTGTTCGATGGCACGACCGCGGCGGCATTCAACACCCGTTCGGACCCGGTGCGGCCGGAACGCAGCCATTACTTCAACCTGGGGCTCCAGCAGCGGATCACGCGCGAGATCTCGGTGGGTGTGAACGGCTACTACAAGGATGCGCGGGACCTGACCGACCTGGGACAGTTCGGCCGCGCCATTGTGTTCACGCCGTTCAATTACGCGCGCGCCCGGGTCTTTGGCGTGGAATTCACAGCAGCGTATCGCGGGCCGCGCTTCGACGCATACGCCAACCTGGCACTGTCGCGCGCCGCCGGGCGGGAAATCCGCAGCGGCCAGTTTAATTTCGAGCAGGGGGAGCTGGACTACATCGCCCGCAAATATGTCCGGCTCGATCATGACCAGCTGATCACCGCCAGCGCCGGCGTGATCTACCGTCCATGGGATGGTGCGCGCGCCTCGGGCACCATGCTGGCCGGCACCGGGCTGCGCCGCGGCTTCGCCAACAGCGAGCGGCAGGCCCCCTACAGCACCTTCAACATCGGCTTCGCGCAGGATTTCGAGGGCCCGGACCGCGCCCGATGGACCGCGCGGGTCGACGTCATCAACCTGCTCGACCGGGTGGTGCAACTGCGCGACGGCTCGGGCATCGGCGTCGGCGCGCCGCAATTCCTGGCACGGCGCGGCATCTATGGCGGGCTCAGCCGGGCGTTCTGAGCCGCGGTTGGGGCCGCCCGCGCAAGCTGGTAGGCTCCGGGCCGCATGATCGTGACACCCTTCAAAAGCCCCGCCCATGGCCGCGCCATGGCGGTCACCAACCACCCCGCCGCCTCGGCCGCCGCAGCGATGATGCTGGCCGAGGGAGGCACCGCGGTGGATGGCGCCGTGGCCGGACTGCTGGCGCTCTCGGTCTGCGAGCCGATGATGGTCGGGCTGTTCGGCGGCGGTGTGTTCCACCTGCGCGACGCGGCCGGCGCGCATACAATCTTCGACGGGTTGTCCACCGCGCCGGCCGCCGCTCACGCCACCATGTTCAAACCGGCCCGGCCCGACGATCCGCTGGAGATCGAGGCCGAGGGGCGCGCCAACACCCTGGGCGCGCTGTCCGTCGCGGTGCCCGGCAACCTGCTGGCCTGGACCGCGGCACTGGCGCGCGAGGGCCGCTTCTCACTGGCCGATGTGCTGCAGCCGGCCATACGGCTGGCCCGGCGGGGCTTCACCGTCTCGCATTATTTGGCGGATTGCGCCGCCGAAGTGGCGGGCGACCTGGCCGGCGACGCCGCGATAGCCGCGCTGTTCCTGCCCGGCGGCCAACCGGTCCGCGCCGGCGCCACCCTGCGCAATCCGGCCCTGGCTGAGACGCTGGAAGCCATCGCGGCCGGCGGCGCCGGCGTGCTGCATGGCGGTGCGGTCGGCGCCTCGGCAGTGGCGGGAATCGCGGCGCGCGGCGGCATGCTGACGCTGGCCGACCTGGCCGGGCAGCGCGTGGTGGAGCGCGCGCCCATCCGTGGCACTTATCGCGGCTTCGAGGTGGTCGGGCCCCCGCCGCCCTCGGCCGCGGGCGTTCATGTGGTGCAGATGCTGAACCTGCTGGAAGGCTTCGACATCGGCGCGATGGGCTTCGGCAGCCCCGCCCATCTGCATTTGGTGGCCGAGGCGCTGCGCCTCGCCTTCGCCGACCGCGCCGCCGCGACCGCCGACCCCGCCTTCGTCACGGTGCCGGTGGAACGACTGATCTCCAAGGCATACGCGGCCGAACGCCGCGCTGAACTCGATCTGACCCGCACACGCGCCTGGCCCGCCGGCGTCTCGCCCGGTGAGGCGCACACCACGCATCTGACGGTGGCCGACTCCGAAGGCCGCGTCGTCGCCGCCACGCACACCATCAACTCGCTCTTCGGCGCTCGATTCCTGTTGCGTGAGACCGGGCTGATCCCGAACAACTACATGGCGTTGTTCAACCCGCGTCCGGGCCTGGCTAACTCCATCGCGCCGGGCAAACGGGTCACCACCTCGATGTCGCCGCTGATGATCCTGAAGGACGGCGCGCCCTGGGCGGCGCTGGGGCTGCCGGGGGGGCTGCGCATCTTCGCCAGCACCTTTCAGGCGGTGCTGAACCTGATCGACCATGGCATGAGCCTGTCCCAGGCCGTCGAAGCCCCGCGTATCTGGACCCAGGGCGGCGAGCTGGAGGTCGAGGCGGGCTTCCCGGATGAGACCCGCGCCGCGCTGGCCGCCATGGGCCATGCCACGCGAAATGTGCCTGTGGTGGCAGGCGGCATGTGCGCCATCCGCTTCCACGACGGCGGCATGCTGGAAGGCGCGGCCTGCTGGCGCGCCGATGGCACACCCATTGGCATCGCCGGCGGCCCGGCGCGGGCTGGCGTTCGCTTCTTTCCAGATGCTCCCCCTGGTATCCCCGCTTGAAGCCGCGCCTGCTGCTCTGGCACTGGGGCCGCCGCGGGGCGGGGCCGCAGATGCTCATCGCCCTGGCGCGCGCGCTCGCACCGCACGCCGAGGTGGCGATCAGCGTCTCCGCCCAGTCGGCGCTGATCGAGCCCACTCGCGCGCTGGGCCTGCCGCTGGATGCGGTGCCGACCTACCGCTCGGCGCCCGGCTTCGCCGCCGGCCTGGCGCGGGTGCCGGCACTGCGGCCGCGGCTGGTGCGGCAGGCGCAGGCGCATCGGGCGGATGCGGTGATCAGCGTGATGACGCATCTGTGGACGCCGCTGGTGGCCCCCGCCCTGCCCGCCGCCGGCATTCCCTTCATCCCGATCATTCACGATGCCAGGCCCCACCCCGGCGACCCGGCGGCGTTCTGGGGCTGGCGGATGCGGCGCGAATTGCTGGCGGCGCGGCTGGCGGTCACGCTTTCCGCCGCCGTCGAGCGGGTGGTGAACGAGATCGTGCCGGCCCTGCCCACGATGCGCATGCCGCTGGCCGCGCATCTTGACCTGCCGCCGCCCCGCACCGGCCCGCGGCGCGAGGGGCCGCTACGATTGCTGATGTTCGGCCGGATGCGTGCCTATAAGGGGCTGGACCTGCTGCGCGATGCCTTTGCGATGCTGCCCGCGGGTTTTACCCTGCGTGTGGTGGGCGACGGCCCGATCGACACGCTGGCGCCGGGCCTGGCCGCCCTGCCCGGCGTCACCATCGAACGCCGCTGGGTCGAGGAAGCGGAGATACCCGCTCTGATCGCCGAGGCCGACGCGCTGGTGATGCCGTATCGCGAGGCCAGCCAGTCCGGCGTCATCCCCATCGCCCAGGCGCTGGGCGTGCCGGTGGTGGCGACGCCGGCCGGCGGGCTGGCCGAGCAGGTCGCGCACGGGGTCGACGGGCTGCTGGCGAGTGACATTTCGGCGCCCGCACTGGCCGCGGCCATCGCAATGCTGGCGCAACCGGGTTGCCTGGAACTGCTGGCCAAAGGCGCCCGCATCCGGGGTGCCGCGATGGCCGACTGGTCGGACCAGGCCGAGACGCTGCTGCGCGCCATCGGCCTGAGCTGACGCCTCAGGCCAGGGCGCGCCGGACCCATTCGCCCCACATCAGGCAGGCAGCGTCCTGGCCGCGTGGCGTCACGATCTGCACGCCCAGCGGCAGGCCCTGCGGTCCCTGGCCGGCGGGCACCGAAATGCAGGGCGTGTGCAGCAGGGTCCACAGGCTGTTGAAGGTGGGCTCGCCGGTAGCGTGGATGCCGGCCGGCGCCTCGCCAGGGGCGGATGGCGTCAGCACAGCGTCGAAGCCCTCGATGGCGGCGGGAAAGGCATTCTGCGCCGCGAAGAAGGCGGCGCGCGCCTGCGCCAATCGTGCCGCCGGCGCGGCTTGTGCTTCGGCCAGCCGCTCGCGCAGCACCGGCGAAAGCTGGTCGCGCGCGGTCAGGAACTCCCAGGCCAGCGCCTGCACGCTTTCCATGTTCATCACCCAGGGGTGGGCTTCGAGCCCCGCCGCGATCACCGGCGGCAGGGTCAACTCCACCACCTCGGCGCCGGCCGCGCGGCAGGCATCGGCGACGCGGTGCATCAGCGCCGCGGTGTCGCCCGTCGCACCCACCAGCGCCAGGCGGGGCGGGCGCGGCGCCACCCCCGGATCGGAGTGATCGGCGCCGGTCAACGCACCCATCGCCAGCGCGCAATCGGCCACGCTGCGCGCCAGGATGCCGATGGTGTCCAGGCTTTCGCTCATGACCTTCATGCCGCCGCGCGGCAGCGTGCCATAGGTCGGCTTGAAGCCGACGACGCCGCAATAGGCGGCCGGGCGCAGGATACTGCCCGCCGTCTGAGTGCCGAAGCCGATATGGAAGAAGCCCGCCGCTACCCCCGCCGCGCTGCCCGAGGAGGAACCGCCCGGGGTATGCGCCGGGTTGTGCGGATTGGTCGTCGCGCCTGGAAAGCGGGTGGCGAATTCGGTGGTGACACTTTTGCCCATGATCGCGGCGCCGGCGCCACGGGCCATCGCCACACAGGCGGCATCCGCCCGCGGCTGCCAGCCGGCCCAGATCGGGCTGCCATACTGGCTGGGCTGGTCGGCGGTATCGAGCACGTCCTTCACGCCGAAGAACACGCCATGCAGCGGGCCCGCGGTGGCGGCGGGCGCCGGGTTGAGATGGGCGAAGGCACGCACCACCGGCTCACGCCCGGCGATGCGGGCGGCCAGCGCCTCGCGCACCGCCTCGAAAGTCAACGTGCCCCCCCGGATGCGGGCGAGGGTCTGGGTGGCGGTGAGGTCTGCGATCTCGGTCATGCAGCCAGCTTCGCCGCATGAGCCGTCGCTGTCCATTCGGCCGCGGCGGGGCCGGGGTGTGGCAGCCACTCGTCGCCGGCACGGTGGATGCGATGGCCGCGGTGCCCAACCGGATCGTCGATGCGGAGGCCGAGGGCGGACCGTTGGTGCGGCTGTCGAACTGCGCCGAAACGCCGTCGATGGCGCAGGTGGTAATGGCGTCCGACACCTCGCTGCGCACGCAACGCGGGCCCATCCAGGCGCCCTGCCGCGCGCCGCTGCGCGCGCTGGGAGATATCAAACGTGACCCCCGATGCTTCGGCGGCGGATCTGATCGCTTTCCTCGCCCGCGACAACGCGCGACTGCAAGCGCCGCGCGTATTGGCCACGCTGAAGCTCCGAAGCGAGCTGGTCCATGGCGACATCCCGGTGCCGGGACGGGTGGACCAGGTGCTTGGTGGAGCTGGTGCAGCGCATCTACGGCGAAAACGGCATCATCCGCCGCGCTACGCCGCTGGCTGTTTGGCTGAGGCGACCCTGTGCGGCGGCGGTCAAGCCGCCGCCTTCACCGTCACCCGGCTGCCGCTTCGAGTGTGCGGGAAGTAGTCCCAGATCGCCAGGTGCTGCACCGCCCGGTTATCCCAGAAGGCCACCGAATTCTCCCGCCAGCGAAACCGCGTCTGGAACATCGGGTCGGCGAAGCGGGCGTAGAGGAACTGCAGGATCGCCGCGCTCTCCTCCTCCGGCAGCTCATTGATCGCGTAGGTGAAGAAGCTGTTGACGTAGATCATGCGCCGGCCGGTGACGGGGTGCGGCCGCACCACCGGGTGGTTGGCGGAGGGGTAGCGCCGGCCGCTGTCATCGATGCCCTCTTTCGCGTTGCGCCAGCGATAGTAGCGGTCACCGGAATGGAAGGCCGTCAGCCCTTCGAGATACGCCTGCATGCGGGGCGACAGGCTGTCATAGACTGCGCCGGCCGAGGCGAAGAGCGTATCGCCACCGCTCTCGGGCAGCACATGCATGTGCAGGATGGAGCCGAGCGGCGGGTTGGCGGTGCAGGAGACATCCGAATGCCAGCCCTCGCCGGCCACGACCTTGGAGGTGGCGTCGCCATGGATCGGCAGGATCTCGGGGTGGCCCGCCGGCCCGGGCGTGTTGGGGTGGATGTCCAGCTCGCCAAAATAGCGGCCGAAGCGCTTTTGGGAATCATGGTCGAAATGCTGGTCGTGGAAAAACAGCACGCCGTGTTCCGCCAAGGCGTGATGCAGGTCGTGCACCTGGGAATTGGAGAGCGGCCGGGTGATGTCGATTTCCGACACCTCGGCGCCGACATAGGGTGAGACGCGCTTGAGTTGCATGGTTCCTCCTCTGGCCCCCATGTTCATGCGTCGAGGCGGAAAAATCCAGTGGCGGTGGCCGATGCGATCTGTGCGGTCTGCGCGGGCGTCAGGCCGGCGGCGGCGGGCATCTCCACCGGATCGTCGTCGCCCATGTCGAACGGGTCGTCGCTGCCCAGCCTGACCCGCCCGGCGCCGACCAGTTCGACCAGCATGCGCAGCGCGCCGAACTGCTGATGCGGGAACATGTCGGGGGATACGCACGGCACGCTGAAGCCCAAGCCCCCGCGCGGCACGCTCGCCCACCTCAATCCGCCCGTGGGTGTGCCCCCCGCCACGTCGCCAGCAACGCCGCCGCGTCGACCGCGGTGTAGCGTTGGGTGGTGGACAGGCTGGCGTGGCCGAGCAATTCCTGGATGGCCCGCAGGTCGGCGCCGCCGCCCAGCAGATGGGTGGCGAAGGAGTGGCGCAGCGCGTGTGGGGTCGCGTGTTCCGGCAGGCCGGCCAGACGGCGGTAATCGCGCATCGTTTTCTGCGCGATGGCCGCGTCCAGTCGTTTGCCGCGGGCGCCGAGAAAGAGTGGCTGGTCGCCGCCGGCATCCGGGCGGTGCGCCAGCCAGGCCGCGATCGCGGTGCGCACTGCGGGGAGTACGGGCACCAGGCGCGTCTTGCCGCCCTTGCCGGTGACGCGCAGGGCGGCGTCTGCGCCGGGCAGCGGCGCGTCGCGGATGTCGAGAGCCAGTGCCTCGCCGATGCGCAACCCGCAGCCATACAACAGGGTGAACAACGCCATGTCGCGCGCGCCCTGGAAGGCGGGCCGCTCGGCGCGCGGCGTCTCGTGCACCAGGCCCACCTCGCTGCCCAGCAGCATGGCGTGTTCGGCCGAGATGGCGCGCGGCACCGGGCGGGGCAGCCGTGGTCCGCGCAGGCCGGCAAGCGCCACTGGCTGCAAGCCTTCCCGACGGGCCAGGAAGCGCAGGAAGCCACGAATGGACGCGAGTTGCCGGGCGCGGGTGGCGGCGCCGGCGCCCTGGGCCGCCCGGGCGGCGAGGAAGGCACGCAGGTCGGTGGGGCGCAGCGCCGCCAGGGCGGCCGCATCGGGCTCGGCGCCTTGATAGCGCGTCAGGAACCCCAGGAAGTCGGTCAGGTCGCGTGCATAGGCTTCGCAGGTGTTGGCGCTGGCGCGCCGCTCATCGCGCAGCCAAGCCAGGTAGTTCGCCGCAATCACCGGGCCAGCGCGGCGCCCACTGCACGACCCAGGAAAGCGAGGCTTTCGGCACCGTTGGTCGGCAGGGCTTCCGGGTCGCGGGCGCCGATCGCCAGCAGCATCGGCTGGCCACCCGGTGCCGGTACCCGGGCCAGGGCGTCGCGCCTCACCAGCGGCGCGGCTTCACGGTGGAGCACCTCGACATTCAGGGGCGTCACGCGCACCACCGCGTCGCGGCCGGGCGGCAGAAGTTGGCTCAGCGTACCGGCGGGCAGCCGGATCACGTTGCGCCGCGCCCGCGTCTCGCAGCCGACATGGCAGGAATCCACGCCCAGCAGAGCCGGCAGTTCATGGCTGACGCATTCCAGCGGGTCGGGCGCGCGCATCAGCGCCAGCACCGCTTCACCCACCCGTGCGGCCAGGCCCATGCCGGCGCGGCCGGTATCCAGCGCCGCCCGCATGTCGGCGTCGACCTCGCGCATGTGGACGCGGGCGGCGGCCAGCATCGCAGCCATGTGGTCGGCCATACGCTCGCCATGCACCCGCAGCGGCGGTTCCAGCTGCAGATACAGGTCGGGCCGCTGCGCAAGGAAATCCGGATGGTCGCGCAGCCAGGCCTCGACGGCATCGGCCGTGATGGCCCTGCCGAGTAACGCGGTGTGAGACTTCATAGGATGCTCTGCCCCGTCTTCTTCCAGTCGGCCAGGAAAGCTTCCAGGCCGCGCTCGGTGAGAGGATGTTTGAACAAGGCACGAATGGTGGAGGGCGCCATGGTGGCGACATGGGCACCCAGCTTGGCCGCCGCCAGCACGTGCACGGGATGGCGGCCCGAAGCCACCAGAATTTCGGTGGCGAAGCCGTAGTTGCGGTAGATCTGCACGATGTCGGCGATCAGGGTCATGCCATCCTGGCCGATATCGTCCAGCCGGCCGACGAAGGGCGAGATGAACGCCGCACCCGCCTTGGCCGCCAGCAGGGCCTGCACCGCGGAGAAGCACAACGTCACATTGACCAGCGTGCCATCATCGGCCAGCGCGCGGCAGGTGCGCAGCCCGGCCTCGGTCAACGGCACCTTCACGCAGACATTGGTCGCGATCCCGCGCAGGTAGCGGCCTTCGGCCAGCATCGTCTCATAGTCGGTGGCGGTGACTTCGGCCGAAACCGGGCCGGTGGTCAGCGCGCAGATCTCCGCGATGACCTCGGCCATTTTCCGGCCGGATTTGGCGATCAGGCTGGGATTTGTCGTCACTCCGTCCAGCAGCCCGGTTTGCGCCATGGCGCTGATCTCGGACACATCAGCTGTGTCCACAAAAAACTTCATCTGTATGCTTCGCTTCCTGTGCGCGGGGCCCGCTGTGACCTGCCCTGCCAACGGACTATGATATAGCCGATGCCAAGCCAGTCCGCCAAACTAATAGACATTCCGGAAGCGACACGTGTTTCGGTCGTGCTGCCTTTGCCACTGTCCGGCTCCTACGATTACAGCCTGCCGGCCCACCTGGCCGCGCCCGCCGGCAGCTTCGTCGAAGTGCCACTGGGGCCACGCCGGATGCTGGGCGTGGTGTGGGACCACGCCGGAGACGCGGGGGTGGCGGCCAACCGGCTCAAGCCCGTCACCGCCGTGCTGCCGGCGCCACCGATGACCGCCACGCTGCGCCGCTTCGTGGAATGGGTCGCGCATTATACGCTGAGCCCGATAGGCGCCGTGCTGCGCATGGCGATGAGCTCGCCCTCGGCGCTGGAGGCGGCGACGCACCGGGCGGGCTGGCGGCTGGCGAACCCGGCGGCGGCACGCTCCACGCCGGGACGCGAGAGGGTGCTGACCGCCCTGGCCGAAGGTGCCGCCATGCCGGGTGACGTGCTGGCGCGGCTGGCGCAGGTGACGCCGGGGGTGATCCGCGGCATGGCGGCGGCGGGCATGCTGGAGCCCGCGCTGCTGCGCCATGCCGGACGCTTCGCCCGGCCCGACCCCGAACATCCCGGTCCCGGGCTGTCGGAGACCCAGCAGGTGGCCGCGGCGGCCCTGGCCGGCAGCGTCGCCGCCCGCGCTTTCCACACAACCCTGCTACGCGGCGTCACCGGCTCGGGCAAGACGGAGGTGTATTTCGAGGCGGTGGCGGAGTGCCTGCGGGCCGGCCGCCAGGCACTGGTGCTGCTGCCGGAGATCGCGCTATCGGCGCAATGGCTGGAACGGTTCGAGGCCCGCTTCGGCTGCCCGCCAGCGCTGTGGCACAGTGAACTAACGTCGACCACGCGACGGGAGACCTGGAGAGCCGTTGCCGCCGGCGCGGCGCCGGTGTTGGTCGGCGCCCGCAGCGCGCTGTTCCTGCCCTTCCCCGATCTGGGGCTGGTGGTCGTGGACGAGGAGCACGAGACCGCGTTCAAGCAGGAGGATGGCGTGATCTATCACGCCCGCGACATGGCGGTGGTGCGTGCGCGCCTGGCGGGCGCGGCCTGCGTGCTGGTCAGCGCCACGCCCAGCCTGGAGAGCATCGCCAATGCGGAGGCCGGCCGCTACGCCGCGTTGAACCTGCCGACCCGGCATGGCGGCGCCACGCTGCCGGAGGTCTCGGCGATCGACCTGCGCGCGCACCCGCCCGAACGCGGCCGGTTCCTGGCGCCCCCGCTGGTCGACGCCGTGCGCGCGACCATCGCCCGGGGCGAGCAGGCGATGCTGTTTCTCAACCGCCGTGGCTACGCGCCGCTGACCCTGTGCCGGACCTGCGGCCACCGCATGCAGTGCCCCAACTGCACCGCCTGGCTGGTCGAGCACCGCGCCCAGCGCCGCCTGCAATGCCACCATTGCGGCCATGCCGTCGCCACGCCGCCGGCCTGCCCCGAATGCGGCGTGGGGCACAGCCTGGTGCCGATCGGGCCGGGCGTGGAACGGGTACAGGAAGAGGCGGCAGAGTTGTTCCCCGACGCCCGGCGCCTGGTCATGGCGTCCGACAGCATCCCCGGCCCGGCGGCGGCGGCCGAGGCCGCCCGGCGGATCTCGGCGCGCGAGGTGGACCTGATCATCGGCACCCAGATCGTCGCCAAGGGCTGGCACTTTCCGCACCTGACGCTGGTGGGCGTGGTGGATGCTGATCTGGGCCTGTCCGGCGGCGACCTGCGGGCATCCGAACGCACCGTGCAGCTGCTGCACCAGGTGGCCGGCCGCGCCGGGCGGGCGGAGGCACCGGGCCAGGTGCTGTTGCAGTCCTACAACCCCGAACACCCTGTCATGCAGGCGCTGGTCGCCAACGATCTGGAGGCATTCCTGGCAGAGGAAAAGGCGCAGCGCCTGCCCGGCCACTGGCCGCCCTATGGCCGGCTGGCAGCGCTGATCGTCAGCAGCGAGGACGCGCTGGAGGCCGCCCGCGCGGCGCGCGACCTGGGCCTGCTGGCGCCCAGCCTGCCCGGCATTTCGGTGCTGGGGCCGGCGCCGGCGCCGCTGGCCATGCTGCGCGGCCGGCACCGCCACCGGCTACTGCTGAAGGCCGAGCGCGGCGTCCCGGTGCAGCCCATCCTTCGCGACTGGCTGGCAGCGGCGAGGCTACCCCGCAGCGTGCGCGTCCAGGTCGATGTCGATCCGGTCAGCTTCCTGTGACCGCCGTTGCCGGCTAGCCTCCCCGCGCGAACAAAGGAAACG
>JACMRO010000362.1 GCA_014376425.1 Rubritepida sp. | reverse complement strand
GGCCCTCCGCCCGCAGCAGATGGATCAGCAGCGCGCGTACATTGGGGTCATCCTCCACGACCAGCAGCGTGCCCGGCGCATGTGGCCCAAGCCCAGCCGCAGGGGCGGGCGTCGGCACGGCCGGCTGCGGCCTGGCAAGATCAGCCTCGACCGCGAACACCGAACCCCGCCCGGGCGTCGAGCGGACACGGAGCCGGTGGCCCAGTAGGTCGGCCAGACGCTGTACGATAGACAGGCCAAGACCCAGGCCCTTCATCCCCTCCCGTGCCGTGGTGTCGAGCTGGTGGTACTCGTCGAAGATCGCCTGAATGTCCTTGTCCGGAATGCCGATGCCGGTATCCCAGACCTCTATCGCCAGGCTACCCGCGCGGCGCCGGCAGCCGAGCAACACGCGGCCACGACAGGTGTACTTCAGCGCGTTGGAGAGCAGGTTGCGCAGCATCTGCTCCAGCAGCTGCGGGTCGGAGCGCACTGACAATCCGCACGGCACACAGCGCAGGATCAGCCCTTGCGCCTGCGCCAGATAGTCGAATTCCTCCATCAGCCGCGCCAGCAGTGGCGCGACTGGGAAGATGACGGGTTCAGGCTTGATCGTGCCCGCCTCGATCTGGTTGATGTCGAGAAGGGTGTTCAACATGCCCGACATGGCGGCCAGGGTCGGCTCCATCAGCGCCACCAGCTTGGCCGCCTCGGCATCTACCACCTCGCGCGCCAGCAGGCCTTGCAGCAGCGTCAGCGTTTGCAATGGCTGGCGCAAATCAGGGCTGGCCGCGCCGAGGAAGCGGGATTTGGCGGCATTGGCCTGCTCGGCCAGCCGCGTCGCCCCTTCCAGCACGCGGGCCACGAGGCGGCGGTCGGTGATGTCGGCGCGAGACCTTCGCGACCGGCATGCGGGCGCGGCGCGAGGCATCTCTGACCACTATCCGCGCGGCCGCCGAAGCATTGCTGCCAGTGCTCGATGACGCGCAGAAGGCCAAGGCGCACGAGGTGCTTCCCGGTCTTGTGGCACGCGGGCCCGGCATGATGCGGCATGCGGGCATGGGCATGCCCGGCACCGGCCCGGCCATCACGCCGGCGCGCTGAGGCGTGCGTGCGTTTGGCACGCCACATCGGCGGCTTCCGGGTGCTTCGCCCGGAAGCCATGGCGGTGCTCTCCTGGGAGGACTGCCGTCCGGCGATGTGATGCGCGTCGGGCCAGGCCCGCCAGCACAGTCTCACCGCAAGACGCCGAGACTGCGGGTCAGCATGTATCCCGCCACCACGAAGATCAGCGCAGCGAACACGCGAGTCAGCGCCCCTCGCCGCCGCGACAGCACCCGACCGGCGCGCGCACCGACCAGTCCGCCCAGCACCCCGCCACCGACGAAGACCGCCGCCAGCGGCCAATTCACCAAACCCGCGGCGGCATAAGTACCGGCGGTCGTGACACCGAAAGCGGTGACGGCGACAAGCGAAGTCCCGATCGCCTGCAGCATCGGCATGCCCGTGGCGAAGATCAGCCCAGGCACGATCAGAAAGCCGCCGCCGATCCCGAAGAACCCGGACAGCGCGCCGACGCCAAGCCCGGTGCCGACCAGAGCCGGAGCATTGCCCCGGTTCAGCCGGACGATGCGATCCACGCCGTCATCGCGCCGAAGCAGCATCAACACCGCCACGACCACCATCAGAATGGCGAAGGCGGCCAGCAGCGCCTGCCCATCCACCCGCCGACCCAGCGCCGATCCAGCGAAGGCGCCCGCCACGCCGGCGGTGGCGAAGACCGAGGCGCAGGGCCAGCGCACGTTTCCCGCACGGGCGTGCCCTATCACGCTCGTCGCGGCATTGATCGCAACCGCGACCGCGCTGGTGCCGATCGCCATATGCGCGCTCGGCACACCCACCAGGTAGACCAGCAGCGGCACCGCCAGGATCGACCCTCCACCGCCCACCAGGCCGAGCGTGAAGCCGACCAGCGAGCCGGAGGCACCGCCAAGCAGTGCCTGCAAAATGGAGAGATCGAACATGATGCTGTGTCAGGCGGCTTACGCTGCCGCAGCGACAGCCGGCAGTGCCGGCACGCGGTTCCAGGGCATCATCCGCAGCAGGCTTGCCAGGCCACAGGTGCCGGTGGCGCCCGCGAAAACCAGCCCGGCGCCGACGAACCCCGACAGCGCGTAAAGCCAGGGGGAGACGAGCGCGCCCAGAAGCACGCCAAGCACCACCAGGCTGCCCGCCGCGATCTGCACCTGGCGCATCAACTCCAGTGGCTGGCGGCGGTCGGTCGCCACTGGAAGCCCGGCCTGCTTCCAGGCATCCAGTCCGCCCTCGACGATATAGGCCTCGCAGACACCGACCTTGGCGCTGAGCCGATCTGCATTGCCCGCGGTGCGGGCGCCGCTGCGGCAGTGGAAAACCACCGGCTTGCCGTCATGCACGGCCAGTTCCGCCTCCTCCAACCGCGACAGCGGGAGGCTCCGCGCGCCGGGGATGTGCTCGCGGGCATGTTCGTCGGGCTCGCGCACGTCGACCAGGGTGGCGCCATCGCGCAGCAGCGCGGCGGCTTCCTGTGGGGCGATGGTCTTCATGGGTGTGGTCCTTCAGCATGTTGTTCGGTGGGGGAGGCTTGGGGCGGGCAGTAGAGGTCGCGCAGCACTTCCAGCAGCCGCGCCGCCTTCGGATCGGCCAGGCGGTAGAAAACGGCCTGCGACGCCTTCCGGGTGGCGACCAACCCGTCCTCGCGCAGCTTCGCCAGATGCTGGGAGAGCGCGGGCTGGGAGAGGCCGACGGTTGCGGCCAAGGCGCTCACCGTCATCTCGCCGGCGCCCACGAGATGGCAGAGCAGCAGCAATCTTCGCTCATTCGCGAGCAGGCGCAGCAACCGCGCAGCTTCTGCGGCATTCTCCAGTAGCGCCGCCGTGTCTGCCGCTGGCCTCACTTCCATCATCCAACGCGCCCCTTACATAACCTTACGCTTAATAAGGGGGCGCTTATATGATGTTCAAGCCCCAGTCCGGGGCAAAGAAAGACATCATGGAACAGCCTTTCATCCGCGCTTTCTTCGATGAGGCGACCAATACCGTCAGCTATCTGGTCTGGGATCCCGCGACGAAAGAAGGCGCGGTCATCGACCCCGTGCTGGACTGGGACAACCGCTCTGGCGAGGCTGACACGACCTCCGCCGATGCTCTGATCGCCGCCGCGGCGGAAGCGGGCATCATCATCCGCTGGGTGCTGGAGACTCACGCCCACGCGGACCACCTGACGGCCGCGCCCTACATCAAGGCCAGGACGGGTGCGCCAATCGGCATCGGTGAGCACATCCGAGAGGTGCAGAAGATCTTCCGCCCCGTCTTCGACATGCACGACCTAAAGCCTGAAGGGGGCGACTTCGATCGGCTGTTCAAGGATGGTGAAAGCTTCGCAGTCGGTTCCTTGGCGGTGGAGGTGATGCACGTCCCCGGCCACACGCCGGCCGATGTCGCCTATCGCATCGGCAGAGATATTTTCGTGGGCGATACGCTTTTCATGCATGACTACGGCACGGCGCGTGCCGACTTCCCGGGTGGTGATGCCCACCAACTCTGGAATTCCATCCAACGGCTCCTTGCGTTGCCGCCCGAAACGCGGATCTGGGTCTGCCATGACTACAAGGCACCGGGCCGCGATGAGTTTGCCTGGCAAAGCACCGTGGCCGAGCAGCGTGCCAACAACCCGCATGTGAAAGACGGCAAGACGGAGACCGAATTCGTCGCCTTCCGCCAGGCGCGAGACAGCACGTTGGCGGCGCCGACGCTGCTGCTGCCGTCGATCCAGGTGAACATCCGGGCTGGCCGCTTTCCGGAAGCGGAGGCGAATGGCGTGCGCTACCTAAAGATCCCCGTAAAGGCGAAGGCAGCAGGCCCCGCCGTGGCGACCCCAGCCGAGTGACCGGAAAAACCCCATTTAGGGAGTGACCGCCGATGCGCACACCATCCTCGACCGTCGTCATCGCAGGGCTGGTGTTGATCGGCGTCTTCACGCTCTTTGTGAAACGGCCTCCCCGGACGGCAACCGAAATCGCGGCGCCGCAGACCCAGGTGGGCCCCGCCGTTGCACAAGCGCCGGTGGCAGGGCCGGCAGGAGTCGCGGCGCAGCCCTCCGCGAGGTCCCCGCCTCCGACCGGCGCCGCTCCTGCTGCGTTCGTGCCAACCGTCGTAACCGCCGCCTGGGACATTCCGGACCCTGATACGCTCCCCGACGACATTTATGGACGCACCGTCGGCCGTGGCCGGGACCTGATCGCACGCACCTCCTCATTGATCGGCCCGGACGCGGCCGATCCCACGATGCGCCACGCCGGCAACGGGCTCGATTGCCAGTCCTGCCACATCCAAGCCGGGACGCAGCAATTCGGCATCCCCCTGGCCGGCATCTGGGGCGTGTTCCCGCAGTACATCGGCCGGGAGAATGAAGTCCGCACGCTAGAGGAGCGCGTGAATGGCTGCATGGAGCGCAGCATGAACGGCCGCCCGTTGCCGGTGGACGGCGACGAGATGAAGGCGATCCTGACCTATGTTCGCCATATCAGCGCGCCGGAACGCGTCGGCCAGGCGCTGGTAGGCCGCGGCACGCCTGCTTTGCCGCTCCCCGATCGTGCCGCCGACCCGGTGCGCGGCCAGCAGATCTACACGGAGAGCTGCGTCGCCTGCCATGGCGCCGACGGTCTGGGGCAGCGGCTCGATGCCGCGGAGGCCGCCGAGACGGGGCGGCGCTACCGCTTCCCGCCGGTCTGGGGGCCGGACAGCTACAATGACGGCGCCGGCATGGCCCGGATCATCACCGCGGCGCGCTTCGTGCACGGCAACATGCCGCTCGGCACCACCTTCGAGGCGCCGGTGATACCGCCGGGTGACTCCTTCGACGTGATGGCCTTCATCAATACGCAGCCTCGTCCGCATCGGGCGGGGCTGGAGGCCGATTTCCCCGACCGCTCCAACAAGCCTGTCGATGCGGCCTATCCGCCCTTCGTCGGGCCCTTCACGCCGGATCAGCACCGCTTCGGTCCCTGGCAGCCGATCCAGGATTGGCTGCGCGCCAATCCCGCCGCTGCCCGTGCCATTCCATAACGCAGGGACGCCGTCATGAACGCAAACCTCCAGGTCGTCTGCCCGCAATGCGACGCCATCAACCGCGTGCCCGAGGCCCGTCTCGGCGATGGACCGCGGTGCGGCGAGTGCCGCGCGGCACTGTTCGAGGGCAAGCCTCTGGCGCTGTCCGAGGACCGCTTCCGCCGCCATCTGCGACTCAGCGGCGTGCCGTTGCTGGTGGATTTCTGGGCCTCTTGGTGCGGCCCCTGCCGCGCCATGGCGCCCGCCTTCGAGACGGCGGCACAGGCGCACGAACCTCATATGCGACTGATCAAGGTCTCGACGGAGGAAGCGCCAGCCCTCGCCACCGAACTCGCGATCAGCAGCATCCCGACACTCGCCTTGTTTGCCGGTGGGCGGGAGGTCGCGCGCCAGGCCGGTGCCTTGCCGGCCAGCCGCATCGTCTCATGGGCGAAATCCACGGTGCCTGCCTGATGCGGATCAATGCGCCAGCGCCGCGCGGGGCGCATGTCTTTCGGCAACCGCCTTCGGGCTTGGTGAAATAGGAGAGCTTCATGACGCGCAATATCGGTTCGATCGACAGAGGGCTTCGCATCGTGGCGGGATTGGCCTTGCTCGGTCTTGGCGCCTTCGGCCCGCTCGGCTGGTGGGGGCTGGTCGGCCTTGTGCCACTGGCAACTGGGCTGATGAGCAGCTGCCCCGCCTACAGCCTGCTGGGCGTCAACACCTGTTCGGCGGCGCGGTAGCTGCGAACACGACCTGCCACCAAAGGAAAACGAATATGATGCGCAACGCCAGCAAGACTCGAATGCTGCTGCTCCTGGCAGCGGTTTCCATCGGTGGTGTCCCTGCGCCTGTGCGCGGCGCCGACCCGCCGGCCGCGATGGCCGCGCCAACGGCGTGGCCTGATTCGGTGACGCAATTCGTGATGCGGGTCCGTGCGACAATCCGGACCACGGACATGGCAGGATACCTCGCGGCCGTGACCGTGCCGGACGGCGCAATGCTGCTCGATGTCCGTGAGGCTGCGGAATTCGCCGCGGGTCACGTGCCCGGGGCGGTAAACATCCCGCGCGGCGTCTTGGAATTCCGCATCTGGGCACCGCTCGGCTTTCCGGCGCCGGTCGATATGAACCGCCGGATTTACGTGCAGTGCCAGACCGGCAGCCGAGCCACGCTCGCCACCAAACAATTGCAGGACATCGGCTTCACCAACGTCATCGCTGTCATCATGAATTTTGAGGATTGGCGGAGAGAGGGCCACCCTGTGCTGTGAGCAACGCCATGAGCGTGTGCCAGGCCGCGGCGGCGCGGCAGGCCTCGCCCGGCGCGCAAACCGCACAACCACGACGCCACCGTTCTACCATTCCGGCAATGCTGGGGACCCCAAATATGTACCGTCGAACCCTGCTGCTGACGGCAGCCTCGGGCGCCGCCGCCAATCCCGTCAGCGCGCAGGGGCCTGCGCCGGTGCGGGCCTTCGGGCCGGGCGGCCCGGGGCCTGCCATGATGGCCGCGGGGGCGGCCTTCCGCGCGGCGACCGGCATCCCCGTGGAGATCACGGCGAGCCCTACGCGAGGTTGGGCCGCCCGCGTCACGGCGGGAGCCGATATCATCTTTCCCGGCGCCGAATGTCCGTCGTCAGAACATTGGCGCAGATCGCGGCGTAATTAGCGGAGTGCGGACCTCGTCTGGGGGTTGGTGTTAAGCGGCGAGCTTGCGGTGTTGCAAGCGCCGATGTTCGATGGTCTGCCGCTTGATTCTTTCACGCTGTTTGATGATGGCTGGTGCCCTACCGAAGTAGGCGTCGGCGGGCGTCACGTTGTTGAGGCTCTCGTGGTAACGCTGGGTGGTGTAGTGCTCGACGAAGGCCTTGATCTGGGCATCGAGGTCGCCGGGCAGGAAGTAGTTCTCCAGCAGGATGCGTTCGTCAGGGTCTGGTGCCAGCGTTTGATCTTGCCTTGTGTCTGGGGGTGGCACGGGGCGCCGCGCACATGACTCATCTTCTGAGCTTCGATGTATTGCGCCAGTTCGTCGGCGATGTAGCTGAGGCCTTTGTTAGGTAGCAGCCTTGCCTTGTGCAGCACCGTGGCGCCGTCACAGACTGAGGCCTTGATCGCGAGGTCAAGCGTGTCGGTCACGTCCTCGGCGCGCATGGCCAACACGGGCAGCCCGACCGATGGAGGTTGAAGCATGTTCGCTGCTTGGGCTGATCGGGCTCGGCACCGTCATCAGCCGCTTCCTGCTGGCTGCGTTGGCAGCACCGCCGATGGTGGCCTTCGGTATCGCGGCCGTTCCCGGCCATGCAATCCCGCTCGTCGCAACGGCAATGCTGGGCGCAGCCGGCAAGGTTCTGCTCGCCGCAGTAGGGCGTTGGAGACGTCAATAATCCCGACGGCTATCCATTCCACGTCTGCGGCCCCGCGGTCCGCGACGTCGCTCCCCGCTATCGCAGCCCAGCATGCGCGCGCCTACCCGGCCGGGGACCACACTGCGTGGACCCAGGCCGAACTCGTGAATGCCGCGAGCTTCGCTCACCGATCTGGTTCACTGGCCTGCACGAAAATCCGTGCCTAGCTTGAGCGAGCCATGGACGAGGCCCGGTTGCCATCGGCCCCCAGTTGACTACTCCAGAGCTCTACTCGAACGTCGGCCCTCTGCTTGGTGTAAGTTATTGGTGTTCCTGCAATAGTCTGGGAATCCAGGTTCCCCAACCAGACCCTTAACGCGGCCCACTCCGTCCCACCCGGCACCATGGCCGGCGGCTAGACGCACGTTCTCCATAAGCGGTTAACTTCCTCAGCCAATATCGGGTCTTCGCGGCGAAGGATCGATGTGTGCCCGCGAGCACTGCCCAGAACAGGCGCCGCAGCCTGATTTACGGCGTGTGAGCCACGCTCTCCCTCATCGTCACGGCCGCCAACCTGCAATACCTGCGTACCGCATGGAAGCCGTGCAGCAGGTCTGGGCCGCGTGATGTCAGCGGAACAGGTGCGGCACCACGCGTGAACCGTCGCGCATGATCCGCTCGCGTCCCTCGCGGATGATGATGCCGGCGGTCTCATCCCCCACCATCCAGGAACCGATGACGGCATTCCAGCCATCGCGCGCCGGCAAGGTGGCCATGGCCTGCGTCACCCAGCGGCCATCACCGTAATCGCCAGCCGTCGCCTCGATCATCACGCCGTCGCGCCGCAGCGTGACGTTGGCGCCCTCCCGCCCCAGGCAGGGCTTCTCCACCCAGGCGCCGGGGTCGCCACCGTGCCGGCCCATGCGCGCGGGCAATATGTTCGGGTGGTCAGGGAACAGCCGATGCAGCACCGGCAGGATCGCCTTATCCGACAGCAGGGCCTTCCAGGGCGGCTCCAGCACCCCGACCGCCGCACCCGCCAACCCTTCGCCGAATGCGTCCTGCCGCGCCCACTCCCAAGGATAGAGCTTGTGCAGAAAGCGGATCACCCCGCCCTCCGCGTCGTGGAATTTCGCCCCGTCCCAGCCGATCTTGCCGAGGTCGAGCTGCCGGGTCGGGATGCCGGACTGCTCGGCCAGGTCGCGGAAATAGGTGCTGTGCAGCCATTCCTCGGCGGCGCTCTCATAGGCTGCGAAATGCAGGCCGGCGCCATCCATCAACCCCTTCATCCAGCCGAAGCGGGCGAGCAGCTTCTCGTGCAGCGAGTTGAACTGGTCGGCCTCCGGTTCGACGTCCTGCAGCCAGTACCACTGCGCGACGGCGGTCTCGATGGCGAGCGTGGGTGTGTCGGCATTGTATTCCAGCAGGGCGATGGCGCCGGTCGTGTCGTCGAAGGCCAGGTCCATCCGGCCCATCAGCGCCGGGTCGCCGCGGCGCCAGCTTTCGCTGAGCGCCTGGGCGAACCAGTCGGGCAGGCCGAACTCCTCCCGCAGCAGGGCGGGCTCGCGGTAGACGATGTGGTCCACCGCACCCAGGCCACGGGCATGCAGCTCGGCCGTGGCGGCGTCCAGCGCATCGACCTCAGCGCTGG
>JACMRO010000361.1 GCA_014376425.1 Rubritepida sp. | reverse complement strand
CAGTCGCCGCAGAACCACCAAATCGCTCAGCCGCGGCCCGGCGGGACAGGCCGCCCGCCACCGCCGCCACCAGTCTGGACCGAAGATCTATGGAGAGTGGCTTGCCCATGCAGGCTGGCCTCCCGCCCAGCCTGCATGATGAATCACATCTCAACCGCGTCGGGGAATCCCTTCCGATTCACAATGAACGGGTTCTGCTCTAGGCACGCAGTGAAAACCGATCGGATGGGCGGAGAAAACGGGCCAGATCAGGGCGGGCGTGGGTCCCTTCCTGGTGTGGCGCATGCGGGAGGGACATTCTCGTCCTCCGTTAGCAACCTTGTGACCAATGCTGTAATAAGGCCGCTAAGATACCCCTTGTCTGGTCAATAGGAAGCGGTTTCTGGAAGTGTCGGGCACGGGACCGCCATGCTGGTGGCGTCCGCGAGAGAACCCGTTATAAAAAGTCCCTCGGTCGCTAGCTTCGCTGCCGATTTCTTGGCCCGGGGGATCACCCTGGGAGATGTCGTTGGCCATGCCCGCACCTCCGTTAGTAGCCAAATTGCCGGCGTCCCGCTGGGCTCAGGGAGCAGCATGTTCTGCGTCACTGCAGCCACCGTCGTCCGGCCTGTCACCGGGGTAACCCGGGTCAACAGCGTCAATGACGGCTCGGGCGGTACCGGACTGGGGTTGAGTTGGCCCTGTCCTGACTGACGCGTTGAGCAGCTGCAATCCTTCAACGCGCCGTGCGAATGCCGCTTACATGGTCCCGCATCAGGAGTTCGGCGCGCCCGTAGTC
The DNA here is from genome assembly GCA_014376425.1 of Rubritepida sp. Classification (GTDB taxonomy): domain Bacteria; phylum Pseudomonadota; class Alphaproteobacteria; order Acetobacterales; family Acetobacteraceae; genus Rhodovarius. The sequence goes on along the minus strand of JACMRO010000361.1, from coordinate 4,719 downwards.
CTGGCTAAGGATGGCTTCTAAAATGCGCCGATGGTCATCCACTCGCTGCCGAATCTGATCCGGCGTGAAAGCCACGATGCGGCGCAGCGAGGCGCCTGGTCGGTTGAGTACCAGCCGCAAGGTGTCGGCCAGCTGGCGGTTCTGCGCGGCGTGCAGCAGGGTTTCATGGAAGGCGACGTTTGCGGTGCGGTAGCGCTCCAGTTCAGCTGGGCCACACTGGCCGGTAGCGACGACGGCCTCGCCTTGGGCAAGCGCGGTTTCGAGACTGGCGCGCGATGAAGCGTCCAGCCCGCGGCGGGCGGCGAAGCGGCATGCCAGGCCTTCCAGGGCGGCGCGGATTTCGAAAGCTTCGTCGATCAGTTCGGTGGAAAAGTCACGCACGGTGAAACCGCGATTGGGGGCGTATTCGAGCAGGCCTTCCGCCGCCAGCGCATGCAATGCCGCGCGCAAAGGTGTGCGCGAGACACCCAAGGCATCCGCCAGGCGGGTTTCGTTGAGCTTCTCCCCGTCGCGCAGAGCGCCGTCGAGCATTCGTTCGCGCAGCGCATCGGCCACCGCAATAGCCCGGGGCCGGAGAGCACGGTCGGGCAGGTCCATCGGCATTGAATACAAGTAAGGGCGGGATACACCCTCATGCTAGCGAAAGTGGCAGCACGGCCTGCCAGATCAGCTGATTGTGTACAATTTCGGTTGACCCCGGGCCGCAGCGGCCGGCAAGCTGAGCCATGATCGCTTCCCTGGATTTCGGGCTGGACCTGCCTCTGGCGGCTGTCGTCACTATCGACCTGCATCGCGGCCATCTCGATCCGGCGGTCGCCACCATGCCGGCCGCGCCCGCCGTCGCGGCCCGGCTGGTCGAAGCCAACCGGCGCTTCCTGGACGCCGCGCGCATGGCAGGGCTGCCTGTCATTCACTGCGTCACCTGCTATCGCGACGCCAACGAGATCGCGTTGAACCCTTTCTGGCGTACCCGCGCCGAGAACCCCGGCGCCACCCGCAAGAATGTACTGCGCCACAATCTGCAGGGAATGCCAGGGCTTGAGATCATGCCCGGCCTGCGGATGCCCGGCGACGCGGTAGTTGATACCAAGAAACGCTACGACTGCTTCACCGCCACCGACCTCGACCTGCGACTGCGCGCGCTGGGTGCCAATCTGGTGCTGGTCACCGGCATCAACACCAACTCCTGCGTCCTCGCCACCGCCTGCGCCGCCAACGCGCGCGACTACGCGGTCGTCGTCATAGAGGATTGCGTGGATACGATGGACGGTCCGCCGCACCACGACGCGGCGCTTATGGTGCTGCGTACCGCCTTTGCCCATGTGATGACCGGAGAGGAGGCGCTGGCGCGCCTCGCACAGCCATGACCGAGACCCTGCCGGGAAGCCGCATTCCCTACACCGCGATCGTGGACCGCCCTGCCCTGCCGCCGCTGCCAGGCGGCGCGCGGATGGCGTTCTGGTCGATCGTCAATCTTGAGGTGTGGGATATCTCGCGGCCTATGGCGCGGCAGGTGATCCCGGCGCCGACCGGCCAGGTGCTGCTTCCTGACGTGCCTAATTGGTCTTGGCATGAATACGGGATGCGGGTCGGCGTCTGGCGCTTTTTCAAGCTGTATGAGCGGTTGGGCATCCGGCCGACCCTCTCCATCAATGCCCGGGTCTGCGACGACTACGAACGCGTGGCCGCCGCCGCCCGCGATGCTGGGTGGGAGCCGATGGGCCATGCTTGGGAGCAGATGCCGATCCATAAGGTGGATGACCAGCGGACGATGATCGCCCGCTCGATGGACCGGTTAGAATCCTTTTGGGGTAAGCGCCCCGTCGGCTGGTTAGGACCAGGCCTGACGCAGACCTATGAGACGCCGGAGAACCTGGCCGAGGCCGGGGTGAAGTACATCGGCGACTGGGTTTACGACGACGACCCCACGGTCATCAGTACGGCAAAGGGCCCGCTGGTCACCCTACCCTACACAGTCGAGCTAAACGACATCCCCATGATGATCGTTCAGCACCATGAGAGCGCCTACTGGAAGACCCGGGTGATGGACCAGTTTAAGCGGCTTTACGAAGAGAGCGCGGTACGCCCGAAGATCATGGCCATTGCCATCCACCCGTACATTTCCGGCCAGCCCCACCGTATCCGCTACCTGGAGGAGATCTACGCCGAAGTGGCTGAGTACAGCGGCGTGGCGCATTTGAACGGCGAGGAACTGTACAACTGGTACAACGGCCACGCGAAGGTACATCCATGAGCGTCTCACCCGGCGGCATGCTGCCCGGCGAGCGCATCGCCTACGACCCCATCGCCGGGCGGCGCCGGCTGACCCTGCCGGATGGCAAGCGCGTCGCCGTCTGGATCATCGTCAACATCGAGGAATGGAACCCGCTGGAGACCATGCCACGCACCGTGCTGACCCCGCCCGCCGGCGGGTCGCCGATGCCCGACATCCCCAACTGGGCCTGGCATGAATACGGCAATCGGGTCGGCTTCTGGCGCATCCTGGACGTGTTCGACGACTACAGCCTGCCTGGCAACCTGGCTGTGAATGGCTGCGCCATCGCCGCCTACCCGCAGATCGCCGCGGCTGCACATGAGCGTGGCTGGGAGTTCATCGGGCACGGCTTCAGCCAGAAGAACATGCAGAAGGTGGCCGACGAGCCCAAGGATATTCGCCTGACCACCGAGGCCATCCAGTCCTTCACCGGGAAGCGGCCGCGCGGCTGGCTTGGCCCCGGCCTTACCGAGACCTGGGAGACGCCAGAGCGGCTGGTCTCGGCCGGTTACGACTACGTCGCCGACTGGGTGCTGGACGATCAGCCGGTGTTGCTGAACACCCGCCAGGGGCCGCTGGCCAACGTCCCCTACACGCAGGAATGTAACGACGTGGCCATGATGCTCATCCAGCATCACAAGGCCAGCGAGTATCGCGACCGCGCTATCGACCAATTCGAGCAGCTCAGGTCCGACGCGCGGCACGGCGCGCGGGTCATGGCCATGGTTTTGCACCCCTACATCATGGGCGCGCCGCACCGGCTGCGTTACTTCCGAGAGGCCGTGGCGCACATCGCCGGATGCCCAGATGCGGTATTCCTGACCGGCGGCGCCATCCTCGATTGGTGGCGGGACCAGACCGCCTGATGCTGGGCTTTCAGCTCCTCAACGGGCTGACCTTCGCGGCGCTGCTGTTCGTGGTGGCGTCGGGCTTCACGCTGGTCTTCGGGCTGCTGCGGATCGTCAACCTGGCGCATGGCGCGCTCTACCTTATGGGCGGCTATGTCGCTTACGAGGTAGGCGGGCGCACCGGAATTTTCGCGCTGGGGGTGGTGGCCGCGATGGTGGCCGTGGCGCTGGCCGGGCTGGCGTTGGATCGCGGGCTGCTGCGCTTCGTGGCCGGCCATGATTTACGCCAGGTGCTGCTGACAGTGGGCGTGGCGCTGGTACTGAACGACCTGGCCCTCGTCATCTGGGGTGGCGACGCCTTCACCGTGCCAACGCCCACAGCGCTTCAGGGCGCCACCGTGGTTGCGGGGGTGTTTTATCCGAAGTACCGCTTTTTTGTGCTGGCCGCCGGCTTAGTGATCTTCGCCGCGCTGTGGCTGGTGATGAACCGCACGCGCTACGGTGCGCTGATCCGCGCCGGCGTGGACGATGCGGAGATGCTGTCGGCCACCGGCGTCGATCAGGGCCGGCTGTTCCTCATCACCTTCATGCTGGGCTGCGCGCTGGCGGGCCTGGGCGGCGCGTTGGGCGGCGCGTTCCTCACGCTCTATCCCGGCGCGGACGCCGAGATCCTGGTCTTCTCGCTCGCTGTCGTCATCATCGGAGGCCGCGGGTCCCTGGAGGGGGCGGCCATAGGCGCGCTGCTGATCGGTTTGCTGAACACCTTCGGCCAGGTCTGGTTTCCGGAGCTGTCCTACTTCGTGGTCTTTGGGCCGATGGTTCTGCTGCTCGCCTTCCGGCCCTATGGCCTGTTCGGGCGTGCGGCATGAAAGCGCTGCTGGGCTTGGCCGCTCTGGGCTGCGCGCCGTTTCTCTTGCCCAGTTACCAGCTCGGCATCGCCTCGGAGATCCTGATATTCGCCGTCCTCGCCATGTCGGTCGATCTGCTGGCCGGCTATGCGGGGCGCACGCCGCTGTGCCACGGCGCTATCTTCGGCACCTCGACCTATGTCGTTATCCTCTCGGCTGCCGCCGGCTCCCCGGTCTGGGCCGCCTGTCTGCTGGGGGTCGCAGCAGCGGGCGGGTTGTCCGTGCTCTTCGGCATCATCGCGGTGCGCACCTCAGGCGTGTATTTCCTGCTGCTGACCCTGGCGCTTGGGCTGATCATCTGGGGCATCTGCCTGCGCTGGACCGGCATGACCGGCGGCGAGAACGGTATTCGGGGCGACCTGCGGACAGGCTGGCTGGCCGACCCGCGCCAGCTCTACTGGCTCATCCTGGGCGTCGGCGCGGTGCTCACCTTCGCGATGTGGCGCCTGGTGCGCTCGCCCTTCGGGCTTACCCTGCGCGGCATCAAGGACAGCCCGTCGCGCATGGCGGCGCTGGGGCATGATGTGCCGCTGCACCTGCTGGCGGCCTTCGTCGCATCCGGCCACTTCGCGGGAGCCGCGGGCGCGCCCTACGCCCTGTTCAACGACTTCGTCAGTCCCACCACCGTGGCTCTGCCGCAATCGGTGGAGGCGCTGCTGATGGCCATCCTGGGCGGCGTTGGCACCAT
>JACMRO010000360.1 GCA_014376425.1 Rubritepida sp. | reverse complement strand
CTGGAAGCCGCCGGCATCCTCGCCACCCGCCCCCGATCAGGACCCGCCCGATGAAGCGCCGCAGCCTGCTCCTCGCCACCCCCGCCCTGCTGGGCTGGGCGCCGGATCGCCCCTTGCGCCTGATCATCCCCTTCGCGCCCGGCGGCACCAATGACATCATCGGCCGCCAGGTGGCCGAGGGCATGGCGGCGCGCCTGGGCCAGAACATGGTGGTGGAGAACCGCGGCGGCGCCGGCGGCGTGCTGGGCGCGGAGATCGTCGCCAAGGCAGCGCCCGATGGCCACACGCTGCTGCTGGGCGGCTCGGGCAGCCTGGTCATCACCAGTTTCGTCCATCGCCGGCTGCCCTATGACCCGGTGGCCGGCTTCGCGCCGATCGGCATGATGGGTTCGGGCGCCAATCTCATCGTCTGCCACCCCTCGGTCCCGGCGACCAACCTGCGCGAGCTGCAGGCGGTGGCGCGCGCCTCAGCCACGCCGCTCACCTACTGCTCATCGGGCGTCGGCACCACCAGCCATGCGGCCTCGGCCATGCTGGCGTTGGCCATGGGGGTGGAGCTGGAGCACATTCCCTATCGCGGTACCGGCCCCGCGCTGACCGACCTCGTGGCCGGCCGGGTGCAGCTCTTCACCAACGCGCTGGCGCCGATGCAGCAGCAGGTCGAAACCGGGCGGCTGCGCGCCCTGGCCATCGCCGGCCGCACCCGCAACGCCGCCAGCCCCAACGTGCCGACGACCATCGAAGCAGGCTTCGGCGAGGTGCAGGCCGCCACCTGGTTCGCGCTCTTCGCCACCGGCGGCACGCCGCCCGACCGTATCGCGGCGCTGCACATCGCCCTGAACGCGACCATGGCCGACCCCGCATTGCGCGCCCGCATCACCGAAGGCGGGGTGGACCTCGAAACCTCCGACAGCCCTGCCGATTTCAGCCGCTTCTACATGGAGGAACGCACACGGTGGGGTGAGGTGGTGCGCCGCGCCGGGATCGTCGCCGAATGATCGCGCCGCTTCCGCCTCTCAAACTCGAACGCCGGCGGCGCGTGCCGCATCAGGCGCCATGGCCCGTGGAGTGAACGCGATGCCCCCCCGCCGCGCCATGCTGGCGCTCCCTGCCCTGGCCGCGGCGCAGCCCGGCCGCCCGATCCGCATCGTCGTGCCCTTCCCGCCCGGCGGCCCGACCGACATCGCAGCGCGGCTGATCGCCGATGGCATGGCGCCGCTGCTGGGCCAGCCAGTCATCACCGACAACCGCCCCGGCGCGGCCGGCAACCTGGCCGCCGAACACGTGGCCCGCGCCGTACCCGATGGCACAACGCTGCTGTTCTCGGGCAGCGGCAGCCACGGGATCAACCCGGCGCTGTTCGCGGGGCGGCTGAGTTTCGATGCGGTGCGCGACTTCGCGCCGGTGGTGCTGGTCAGCTCGGCCCCCAACCTGCTGTCGGCGGGGCGCCAGGGGCCGGCTGATCTGGCCGCGCTGATCGCCGCCGCCCGCGCCCGCCCCGGCGCGCTGAACATCGCCGTTGGCAGCCTGGGCACCACCCAGCACATGGCGGTGGAGCTGCTGAAGCTGCGCGCCGGGATCGACGTTACCATCATTCCCTATCGCGGTGCGGCGCAGGCGTTGCAGGACCTGATGGCCGGCACGGTGGACGCGCTGAGCGACGGGCTGATGGCCAGCCTGCCGCATGCGCGCGAGGGCCGAATCCGCGCGCTGGGCGTGACCAGCCCGGCCCGCAGCCCGGCCGCACCCGAGATCCCGTCGATCGCCGAAACGCTGCCGGGCTTCACAGCCGTCGCCTGGTTCGGCCTGCACGCCCCGGCGGGCACGCCGCGTGAGGTGGTGCTGCGGCTCAACGCCGCCGCAAACCAGGCGATGGCGAACCCCGCCCTGCGCGCCCGCTACGCCGATGCCGGCAGCGTGCTGCTGGGCGGCACGCCCGAGGATGCGGGCACGCATATCGGGCGCGAGATCGCGACCTGGGCCGAGGTCGTACGCGCCACCGGGGCGCGGCCCGAATGATGCGAGAGCCGGCCCGCGACACCCCGATCCTGGCGGAGGTCGATGTGCTGGTGGCCGGTGGCGGCGTGGCCGGGATCGGCGCCGCCGTGGCCGCCGTGCGCGGTGGGGCGCGGGTGTTGCTGCTGGAGCGGCTGGCCTTCCTGGGGGGCACCGCCACCGCTGTCACGCTGGGCGGCTTCTGCGGCATGCTGCGGGCCGCGAATGGCGAGATGCACCCGGTCATCGGCGGCCTGTGGACCGAGCTGGAGGCCCGCGCACGCCACATCGACGCGCTTGGCCCGCTGCGCATTCATCCCACGGTGCGCGGCGTGCACGGCCTGTCATACGACCCTGAGCGGATGAAGGCGCTGTTCGATGACTGGCTGGCGGCGGAGGGCGTGGCAGTGCTGACCGAGGCGCTGGTCGCCGGCGTTGCGCGCGATGGCCGTCGCATCACGGCGGTGTTCGTGGAGACCAAGGGCGGCCGCCACGCCATCCGCGCGACGAGCGTGATCGACGCCACCGGCGATGCCGACCTGGCGGCCCGCGCCGGCTGCGGCTTCCAGCTGGGCGAGGCGGGGCAGACCCAGCATGCCAGCGCCATGTTCCGCATGGCGCCCGTTGACCGCGCGGCCTTCGCCAGCATCACCCGGGCCGAGCAGGATGCGCGGATGGAGGCCGCCGTCGCCGCCGGCCTGGCCCTGCCGCGCACCACGCTGGCGATCTATCCGGGGCTGGACGGGGTGGGCATGCACCTCAACGCGACGCGCGTGCAGCAGCCGGACGGGCGCAGCTTCGACTGGACCGACCCATGGCAGCGCGCGGCGGCTGAGCGTGAGGGGCGGCGCCAGGTCGCGCTGTACGAACAGGCGGCGCGCGACCATCTGCCAGGCTTCGGGCAGGCGCGGGTCAGCAGCATCGGCGCCCAGCTCGGCATCCGCGAATCGCGGCTGGTCGAGGGCGACGAGACGCTGACCGAGGATGACGTGATGGGCGGCGTGCGCGGCCCGACCCGCATCGCCTGCACCGCCTGGCCGGTGGAGGACCATGCGCCGGGCCGCAGCACCATCTGGCGGCCGCTGCCGGATGGGTTTTCGTACGGCATCCCGTTCGGCAGCCTGGTGGCGATGGGGCTGGACAACCTGCTGGTGGCCGGCCGATGCCTGTCGGCCAGCCACACGGCCCAGGCCAGCGCGCGGGTCACCGCACCGTGCCTCGCCATGGGTCAGGCCGCCGGCACCGCCGCCGCCATGGCCGGCGACGGCGGGGTGCGGGTGGATATCGCCGCCCTGCAATCGCGCCTGCGGCTGGATGGCGTTATCCTGGACCCATGAATTTCGAACCCAGCGACACCCAACTTGCCATTCGCGACGGAGTGACCGCGCTCTGCGCCCGTTTCGACGACGCCTGGTGGCTGGCACGGGACGAAGCGGCGACCTTTCCGCACGAATTCTACGCCGCGGTGGCGCAGGCCGGTTTCCTGGGCGTCTGCATCCCGGAGGAATACGGCGGTTCGGGCCTGGGCATCACCGAGGCCGCGATCATGATGGAGACGATCGCGGCATCGGGTGCGGGCATGTCCGGCGCATCGGCCGTGCATATGAACATCTTCGGGCTGAACCCGGTGGTGATGTTCGGCACGCCCGAACAGAAGGCGCGTGCCCTTCCGCCACTGGTGGAGGGGCGGGAGAAGGCCTGCTTCGGCGTGACCGAGCCGACCACCGGCCTCGGCACCACGCGGCTCAAGACCCGCGCCGAACGCCGGGGCGACCGCTATGTCGTGAACGGCCAGAAGGTCTGGATCAGCACCGCCCAGGTGGCCGACCGCATCCTGCTGCTGGCGCGGACCACGCCCATCGAGCAATGCGCGCGGCCCTCCGACGGGCTGTCGCTGTTCTACACCGCGCTGGATCGCGGCCGCGCCTCGGTGCGCGAGATCCACAAGATGGGGCGCGCTTGCGTCGATTCGAACGAGATCTTCTTCGAGGATTACGAAGTCCCCCTGGACGACCGGATCGGCGACGAAGGTCAGGGTTTCCGCATGATTCTGCACGGGCTGAACCCCGAGCGCATCCTGATCGCCGCCGAAGCGGTCGGCCTGGGCCGCGTGGCGCTGGCAAAGGCCACCGCCTACGCCAAGGACCGCGAGGTCTTCGGCCGCCGCATCGGCCAGAACCAGGCGGTGCAGAACCCCCTGGCGCAGGATTGGATGGCGCTGGAGGCCGCCTGGCTGGTCACGATGCAGGCGGCCAGCCGCTACGATGCGGGGCTGGATTGCGGCCCGCAGGCCAATGCGGCGAAGTATCTTGCCGCCGAGGCCGGCCTGAAGGCCTGCCAGAACGCGGTGATGACCCATGGCGGATTCGGCTATGCCCGCGAATACCATGTCGAGCGCTATCTGCGCGAAGCCCACATCCCCTGGATCGCGCCGGTCAGCCCCAACCTGATCTGCGCCCATATCGCGGAGCGCGTGCTGGGGCTGCCGAAGAGTTATTGAGCCGCTCAGCCGCGCTTGAGCACTTCCAGGTCTTCGGCGTCGAGCGCGACCTCCGTGCCGGCGCGGATCAGGGCGGCGAAGGCCTCGTCGGGCACCATGATGGTCAGGCAGTAAAGCTTGCCGGGGCCAGAATTCGCAACGACGTGCTCGGTGCCCGGCGGCAGCATGAAGCAGTCGCCCGGGCCGATCGCGCGGGTGGCGTCGCCGGCCGGCGCCGTGCCGCGGCCGCGTAGGACGTAGAATACTTCTTGCGCCACGGCGTGGCTGTTGGGCGGCGTGGCCCCGCCGGGCGCGAAGACCTCAACAACCATGGTAAACT
>JACMRO010000359.1 GCA_014376425.1 Rubritepida sp. | reverse complement strand
GGCCGTGGGCCTGCTGTGGGACCAGGCGCCGACCGCCGTCACCGTGCGGGCCGACGGCCCGATCACCCAGATCAGCCAGCTTGCCGGCAAGACGTTGGCGGCGCCCGAATTCGACGGCGGCCGACAGGTCTTTCCGGTCTTCGCCGCGATCAACAACATTCCCTTCTCGTCGATCAACTGGCTGAGCGTTGCGCCGGAGCTGCGCGAGCCCATGCTGGTGCAGCGACGCGCCGACGGCATCACCGGCTTCGTGACCTCCACCGCCCTGTCGCTCAGGGCACTGGGGATGGACCTGCCAGCGCAGCGCATCTTCCGCTACCGCGAACACGGCCTGGACTTCTTCTACGGCTCGGTCATCCTGACGACGCGGACCTACGCGGCACGCAACCCAGAAGTGCTGCGCTCGCTGGTCGGCGCGCTGTACCGGTCGATGAAATGGTCCTTCAACAACCGCGACGGCGCCATCGCCGCACTTCGGCTGCGCGAGCCGCTGACCGACGTGGCGATCGAGACCGTGCGCCAGCAGATGGCGATGGAGGAGCTGGTGGACAGCCCGAACGTCCGCCGGCTGGGCCTGGGCGTCATCGAGGCGCCGCGGCTGCAGCGGCAGATCGAGGCGGTGAAGCTGGCCTACGCGCTGGGCGACACGCCCAGCGTGGACCGTTTTCACACCGATCGCTTCCTGCCCCCGGCCGCGGAAAGGGCTCTTTGAAAGCGGGCCGGAAAGGGCGGCGCGCTCCCCTTTGCATTCCCCCCGGGGCGACCTGCCCCTGGGGTATCTGCTCACGATGGACGCGAACCGTTGCTGCGTAGCTGGTGGATGATGCCCGAGAAATCCGTCAGACCATGCAGGGATGCGAATTCGCGATACAGTTCCAGCGCCCGCGCACCCAACGGCGTCACCGCGCCAACCTCGCCTGCCGCCGCCTGCGCCAGGCCCAGATCCTTCAGCATCAGCGCCGCCGCGAAGCCGGGCTGGTAGTCCCGGTTGGCCGGGCTGCCCGGCACCGGCCCCGGCACCGGGCAGTAGGTCGTCAGCGCCCAGCACTGGCCGCTGGACTTGCTCGCCACATCGAACAGCGCCTGATGCGACAGCCCCAGCTTCTCGGCCAGGATGAAGGCCTCGCAAGTGCCGATCATGGAGACGGCCAGCAGCATATTGTTGCAGGCCTTCGCGGCCTGGCCGGCGCCGGATGCGCCGCAATGGACGACAGTCCTGCCCATCGCCTCCAGGATCGGTCGGGCGGTGGCGAAGGCGTCGTCGGTGCCGCCCACCATGAATGTCAGCGTGGCGTTCTCGGCCCCCATCACGCCGCCGGAGACCGGTGCGTCCAGCATCGGCTGCGCCACTGCCGCCGCCACCTCGCGCGCCACCGCCACCTCGATGGTCGAGCAGTCGATGAACACCGCATCCGGCCGGGCAGCGGCGGCCAATCCCTGCGCCGTCCCGGCGGCGCCATCCAGCCAGGCCTGCCGCACATGCGTACCCGCCGGCAGCATGGTGATGATGAAATCCGCACCGGCCGCGGCTTCGGCGGCACTCGCCGCACCGCTGCCCAGCGCCTGCATCCGCGCCGCATCCAGGTCGAACCCCGCCACCGCATGTCCGGCGCGCGCCAGGTTGCGCGCCATCGGCAGGCCCATATTACCCAGGCCCACGAAACCGATCCTCGCCATTGCTCAGCCCTCCACTTTCGTGCGCCATTCGGGGTGGTCGTCACTGGTGCCGCGCACCAGCGCCTCGTAGCGCGCCTGCAGCCGCATGGTCACCGGCCCCGGCTGGCCGCCGCCCACCTGCAAACGGTCAACCTGCGTCACCGGCACCAGTTCCTGGCCGGTGCCGCAAAGGAACACCTCGTCGGCCACGTAGAGCTCGGTGCGGTCCACCGGCACCTCATGCACCCGCAGCCCCATTTCGCGCGCGAAGGCGATCACGGTGTCGCGGGTCACGCTTTCCAGGATGTCGCTGTTGAGGTTGGGCGTCAGCAGCTTACCGTCGCGCACGATGAACAGGCAGGCGCCCGGCGCCTCGCTCACCTTGCCCTGGGAATTCAGGATCAGCGCGGTGTCGTAGCCATCCGCCTGCGCCTGCATCGTGACCAGGCGCCCGGCATGATAATTGGCCACCGCCTTGACCCGCGGCGGCGAGGAATTGTCGCTCAACCGCGTCCAGGACGAAAACCCCACCGAGAGCCCCTTGTTGAAGCCTGCCGAACGCTCCCGCGGGATGGCCACCGCCGTCCAGCCGGTCGGGCCGCGCGTGCCCTGGTGGCCCGGCCCGTCGATCAGCACCTGCAGTCGTATGTAGACGTCGTCATCCGGGTCGTTGGCCGGGATGAGCTTGAGGATGCCCGCGCGCATGACGTCCAGTGTTGGCGGGTTCTCGAAGCGCATGATCTTCACCCCCTGGGCGATGCGCGCCAGGTGCTCGTCCAGCCGGAAGATGGCGTAGGCGCCGGTGGTGGGGTGGCGATAGGCGCGGATGCCCTCGAACACCGTGGCGGCATAGGTCACCGCCATGGAATGGGGATGCAGCCTGCCTTCCGCCCATGGGATCATCGCGCCGTTCTGAATCAGATATTTCGGTGTCCAGCCCATCTATTCCTCCTGCGGTAAAAGCACGACACGGCCGGCGCTGCGCCGGCCCGCGACATCTGCCATGGCGGCACGAAATTCGGCCAGCGGATAGCGCGCGCTTACCGTCGGCCCCAGCCGCCCAGCCGCCCACCAGGCCAGCAGCTGGTCCCACAGCGCGCGTACCCGGGGCGCGTGGAGCTGCCGGTTGTCATCTGGCGACCAGCCGACATAGGCGCCCCAGTTCAGCCCGGCGACCGCGATGTTCTTCAGCAGCAGGATGTTCGCGGGCACGGTGGGGATACCGCCGGCGGCATAGCCCACGGTGACCAGCGTGCCGCCATCCGCCAGGCAGCGCAGGCTGTCGTCGAAGGTCGGCCCGCCCAGGACATCCAGCACGCAGGCGACGCCGCCGCTCAGGCGCAGCACGTCGTCCTTGAACGGCAGCGCACTGTCCAGCACCGCATCGGCGCCGCGTGCCCGCAGCATCGCGTGCTTGGCGGCGCCGGCGCGGGCGATGACGCGTGCGCCCACTGCCTTGGCTACCTCCAGCCCGGCCAGTCCCACGCCGCCGCCCGCGCCATGCACCAACACCCAGTCGCCGGCGCCGATGCGCCCGCGCCAGAGCAGGGCGGCGGCAGCGGTGGGGTAGCTGATCGGCATGGCGACGGCGGCCTCCAGCGCCTGGGGGCCGGACATCCCCTCGGGCAGCGCGGTCACATGGATCGCATCGGCCACCGCCTCCTGCGCCATGCCGCCCCAGTCGAGCACGGCGAAGACCCGGGTCCCCGGGGCGAAGCCCTCGCCTTCGATCACCGTGCCGGCGACCTCGGTGCCCGGGGCGAAGGGCAGCGGCGGCCGGCGCTGATACTGGCCCGCCACCACCAGCTGGGTGGCGAAGGACACGCCGCAGGCTTCGACGCGGATGCGCACCGCGCCCGGCCGCATCGCCGGCGGCGGGACCTCGCGGACCTCCAGCTGATCGAACGGACGCCAGGATTCGCAGATGACCGCGCGCATCATTCGGCCCTGATGCCGGCGTCGCGCACCAGCCTGGCGTAGCGGGCGTATTCGCTTGCCACGAAGGCGCCGAACGCCTCCGGCGCCTGGCCCCCAGGCAGCGCGCCCAGCGCGGCGAGCCGGCCCGCTGCCTCCGGCTGTGCCAGCGCCGCCGCCACCGCCTGCTGCATCCGGCCCACAACGGCCGTTCGGGCCGGCGCCCAGACACCGTACCAGGTGCTGATCTCGTAATCCGGAAAGCCCGACTCGCGCATCGTCGGCAGCCCGGGGAAGGCCGGGATGCGCTCGGCCGTGCTCACCGCCAGTGCCCGCAGCTGGCCCTGGCGCACCAGGTCGGCGCTGCTGGCCAGGCTGTCGAACATCAGCGCCACCTGGCCGGAGATGACGTCCGGCAGCGCCTGGCCGCTGCCGCGATAGGGAATGTGCTGCAGCGGCAGGCCCGACTGCAGGCGGAACATCTCGCCCGCCAGATGCGGCGCGCCGCCGTTGGAGGAGGAGGCGTAGCTGGCCGCGCCCGGGTTGGCCCGCAGATGCGCGACCAGGCCCGCCACGTCGCGCGCCGGCGAACTGGCAGGCACCACGAGGATCAGCGGTACCGAGGCGATCATCGTCACCGGCGCGAAATCGGCCAATGCGTCGAAGGGCAGCCGGACAATGTGCGGCACGATGACATGCGCCGACGCATTGACCAGGAATGTGGTCCCGTCTGGCGCGGCGCGAGCGACCGCCTCGGCGCCGATCGCGCCGCCGGCACCGGCCCGGTTTTCGACCACGAAGGGCTGGCCCAGATCGGCGCTGAGGCGCTGCGCCACGATGCGGCCCAGTATGTCGGTCGGCCCGCCGGGCGGGTAGGGGATGATCAGGCGCACCGGCCGGCTGGGCCAGCCATCCTGGGCGGCACAGACGGCCGGCACGGCCAGCAAGGCGCGTCGGGCAAGGCGCATCCTGACAGTTCCCTCTTTTGCCGTCAGGATAGGGCCACAAACGCGGGAAACGCCATGCAGCCCTATCGGGGATTGTTCGTGCTGGATGCGGCGCAGGGCATCGCCGGCCCTTATTGCGGCATGTTGCTGGCCGCCATGGGCGCCGATGTCGTGAAGCTGGAGCCGCCGGGGGGCGACTGGTCGCGCGGGCTGACCACGCGGTCGGGCGGGCACAGCGTGATGAGCACGGTGTTCAACCGGGGCAAGCGCGGCATTGTGCTGGACCTGGCGAGCCAGGCCGGCCGGGCCAGCGCTCAGGCGCTGGCGGCGCGGGCCGATGTGGTGATCGAGGCCTTCCGCCCCGGTGTCGCCGCGCGCATCGGCCTGGGCGTGGAGCACACGCGCGCCAATGCGGTCTACCTCAGCATCTCCGGCTTCGGGCAGAACGGCCCGTATAGCGAGCGCCCCTGTACCGATGGCGTGGCGCAGGCCTTCAGCGGCATCGCCGGGCTGAACGCCGGCGCCGATGGCGCGCCGCACAAGGTTGGTACGCTGCTGGTCGATGTGCATACCGGCATGAGCGCCTTCGCGGCCGTGCAGGCGGCGCTGGCGGAGCGGGCCCAGTGGAGCGTGGATAGCCGCGTGGATGGCGGTGCGCCCCGGCGGTGGGTGCTGGATTGCTCGTTGATGGCCGGTGCCGCGTCGCTGCTGGGCGTACCGATCGCCGAGGCCGGGCTGCTGGGCCACATGCCGGCCGAACTCAACGTCCCCGCCGGTTGCTACCAGGCCAGCGACGGCGCCTGGGTGATGGTGGCGCTGGTGCGCGAGGCGGACTGGCTGGCGCTGGTCGAGGTGCTCGAAGCCCCCGGGCTGCTCGCGGATGCGCGCTTCGCCGATTTCCCCGCGCGGGCTGCGAACAAGCCGGCGCTGCTGCCCATCCTGCGTGACATCTTCGCCCGCCGTCCGGTCGCGGACTGGCTGGCCGCCCTGCACGCCCGCCGCCTTCTCGCCGAGAGGGTCAACACCACATGCGAATGGCTGGCCGACCCGCATGTCCGCGCGGTTGCTGCCGCGCCGTTGCTGGACCAGCCTGGGCTGGGCGCGCTGCCGATGGCGGCGCTGCCGGGCCTGGGCGCCGTGCTCACCCCCGCTCCCGGCCTGGGCGAACACACCACCGCCGTGCTGGCGCAATTCGGAGTTAGAGCATGAGTGTCCGCACCGCCCAGGGCCTGCCCCTGACCGCCGCCTCCACCGAGGCCGCCGCTGCCTTCGACCACCTGGTGGAAGGCTTCCTGAAATACCGGCTGGACGCGCCGCTGCGGCTGAAGGCGCTGCTGGCGCTCGACCCTGACGCGCCCATGGCGCATGTCATGAAGGGCAGCTTCGCCATGCTGGCCTACAAGGCAGCCGCGGTGCCGGCGGCGGTGGCGGCGGCCGGCCGCGCGGCGACGCTGGCGGCCAACCCGCGCGAGGGCCCGCATATCGCCGCCCTGCGCGCCTGGGCGGCGCAGGACATCGACCGCGCGCTGGCGCTGTGGTCCGCCATCGTGGCCGAGCACCCGACCGACCTCGTCGCCTTCCGTTTGCACCACTTCGCATCCTTTTGGATGGGCCGGGCGGCCGAGATGCGCGACATGGCCGAGCGCACCCATGCGCGCTGGGATGCCGCCATGCCGGGCTACGGCAACATGCTGTCCTGCCGCGCCTTCGCCGCCGAGGAATGCGGCGACTACGTCACCGCCGAGGCATCCGGCCGCGCCGCCGTGGCGCTGGACCCGGCCGACCTGTGGGCCATCCACGCCGTCGCCCACACGCTGGAAATGCAGGGCCGGCGGGCCGAGGGCGTGGAATGGGTGGACGGGCTGCGGCCCCATTTCGCCGGCACCAACAATATCCAGCACCACGTGCTGTGGCACCAGGCGTTGTACCATCTGGAGTTGGGCGACCACGCTAGCGTGCTGCGGCTCTACGATGAGGGTTTTCGCGACCTGGATTCGCCGGTCACGCAGATGCAGCCAGACCTGTATATCGACTGCCAGAACGCCGCATCGATGCTGTGGCGGCTGCAGCGCCAGGGGGTGGATGTGGGCGTCCGATGGGCCGAGCTGGCGGATAAGGCGGAGGCGCGGATCGGCGACAACCTCTCGGCCTTCACCCTGCCGCACTGGATGATGGCGTTGGCGGCGACGGGGCGACTGGAGGCCGGCGCGCGGATGCTGGACACGATGCGTGGCAGTGCCGAGGGCGTGCTGCGCGATGCCGCCCTGCCGGTGTGCGACGCTATCCTGCGCCACGCGCGCGGCGACGCGGCCGGGGCGGTGGCGGTGATGCGGCCGGCGCTGGATGTGATGGCCCGGCTGGGCGGCAGCCACGCGCAGCAGGATGTGCTGGAACAATTCTTCCTGCTCGCCGCGCGCGACGCCGGCGACGACGCCGCGCAGCGGCTGCTGCTGGACCGCGTGGCGGCCCGCCACCCGGTGCCGCCCGAACGGCGCGTGGGCTATGCCGAGGCGGCGCAGGCCATGCGGTGGTAACCCGGCGCCTGCCTGGCCAGGGCAGGCGGGCGGACATCAGGCATGCGGCAGGCGCAGGCCAGGCTCGTGCCAGGGCATGCTGACCAGGCGGCCGGTCAGCGACAGGGTGATGTAGGCGGTGCGCAGCCCAGGCCCGCCGAAACAGATGTTGGTCGGCATGGATTCGGGCATGGCCTGCACGTCGAGGATTTCGCCATCGGGTGAGACGGTGGTGACTTCGCCGCTCACCAGCGTGGCGACGACGATATTGCCCGACGCCGCCACGGCCAGCGAATCCAGCCGCCGGAAGCCGGGAAACTGGCACAGCAGCCGCCCGCCATTGCTGCTGGGCCAGGGTGCCTTCCGCAGTTGCCCGGGGCCTGCCACATCCCAGGCCCAAAGCCGGCCCGTCTCGGTCTCCGCCACGTACAGCACGCGCCCATCTGGGCTGAGGCCGATGCCGTTGGCGCCCCCGAATATGGGATAGGCGGCCTCGACGATGCGGCTGCCGTCGCTGGCCGCCCAGTAGGCGCCGCCATGGTCGCGGTCGCGCCCGCGCACCTTGCCCAGGTCGCTGAACCAGAAGCCGCCCCCGGGGACGTGCAATGGGTCGAAGACGATGTCGTTGGGGCCGCGCAGGGGGTGGTCGCCGCAGCGGTCGTACAGCCGGGTCAGCGTGCCGGTGGCGAGGTCCAGCACCTCGATCCGGCCGGTTTCGTAATCGGCCGCCTGGCCCGTGGGGCGCAGCAGGTCGGGCTCCTCATGCCAGGAGAAGCCGCCATTGTTGCAGATGAAGAGTTTCCCTTCCGGCCCCAGCGCGATGCCGTTGGGGGCGCCGGCAATGGTGGCCAGCGTGGTCCTGGCGCCATCTGCGCCGATGCGGGTGATCCGCCCGGCCTCGATCTCGACCAGGATGACCGCGCCATCGGCCAGCGCCACCGGGCCCTCCGGGAAACGCAGCCCATTTGCCATTATATGCATGATG
>JACMRO010000358.1 GCA_014376425.1 Rubritepida sp. | reverse complement strand
ATCAAGCAGACTCTGTATCGCACCAGCCGCGACAGCCCGATCGCCCGCGCGCTGATAGAGGCGTCGGAGGCCGGCAAGTCGGTCACCGCCATGGTCGAGCTCAAGGCCCGCTTCGACGAGGAGCGCAACATCGCCCTGGCGCGTGAGCTGGAGG
Source organism: Rubritepida sp. (assembly GCA_014376425.1). Classification (GTDB taxonomy): domain Bacteria; phylum Pseudomonadota; class Alphaproteobacteria; order Acetobacterales; family Acetobacteraceae; genus Rhodovarius. Next base: position 4,740 of record JACMRO010000358.1, on the reverse strand, counting down.
CGGCCGGCGTCCAGGTCGTCTACGGCTTCGTGGAGCTCAAGACCCACGCCAAGGTGTCGCTGGTGGTGCGGCGGGAGGGGGCCGCGCTGCGCAGCTACGCCCATTTCGGTACCGGCAACTACCATCCCATCACCGCGCGGATCTACACCGACCTCAGCTTCTTCACCGCCGATCCGGGCCTGACGCGCGACGCCCAGAAACTGTTCAACTACATGACCGGCTACGCCAGGCCCGAGACGATGGAAGGCCTGGCCTTCGCGCCGCTGACCCTCCGCTCGACGCTGATGGCGCTGATCGACGCCGAGATCGGCCACGCCGCCGCCGGCCGCCCCGGCACCATCTGGCTGAAGATGAACAGCCTGGTCGATGAGACGCTGATCGACGCGCTGTACCGCGCCAGCCAGGCGGGCGTGCGGGTGGAATGCGTCATCCGCGGCATCTGCTGCCTCAGGCCGGGCGTGCCGGGGATGAGCACAAACATCGAGGTCAAGTCCATCGTCGGCCGTTTCCTGGAACACAGCCGCATCGCCGCTTTCGGCAGCGGTCACCGCATGCCCAGCCGGCGCGCGAAGGTCTTCATCTCCAGCGCCGACTGGATGGCGCGCAACATGGACTGGCGGGTCGAGACCTTCGTCCCCGTGCTCAACCCCACGGTGCATGCTCAGATTCTCGACCAGATCATGGTGGTCAACCTGCGCGACACGCTGCAAAGCTGGGACCTCGGCGCCGATGGCGGCTGGACGCGGCGCGCCGCCACCGATACGCCAGCGTCCGCACATGAATATTTCATGACCAACCCATCCCTGTCTGGCCGCGGCTCTGCACTCAGCCGCCCCCCCCGCCCCGCTGGCCGCCCGGCCATCCGCCGCGCCCGGCAGGACCGGATCAGTCAGGACTGAACACGCTTGGACAGGTTTTCCAGCCGCGAACTCGGCCATGCCAACCGCCCCGCGCGCCTGGGCGTCGTCGATCTAGGCTCCAACTCGGTGCGCCTGGTGGTGTTCGAGGGGCTGAGCCGCAACCCGCGCGCCATCTTCAACGAGAAGGCGGTGCTGGGGCTGGGGCGCGGCCTGAGCGCAACGGGGCGGCTGAACGAGGCGGCGATCGAAGCCGCCACGACCGTGTTGCGCCGCTACCACGCCGTCGCCCGCGGCATGGGCGCGGCACCGCTGCATGTGCTGGCGACGGCGGCGGTGCGCGACGCCTCCAACGGCGCCGCCTTCATCGCCGCGCTGCATGAGATGATGCCCGGCGTGCCGATCGAGGTGCTGTCGGGCGAGGCGGAGGCGCGGCTCTCGGCAGACGGGCTGCTGCTGGGCTTTGCCGCCGCGGACGGCATCCTGGCCGATCTGGGCGGCGGCTCGCTGGAACTGGTACGATTGCGGGGCGGCGTGGTCGAGCAGGCGGCATCGCTGCCCATCGGCACCATCCGGCTGTGCGAGCGCGCCGATGGCGACGTGGCAAAGGCGCGGGCCATCGTCGAGCGCGAGTTGGCCCGCGTGCCGTGGCTGCGCGAGGCCGCCGGCACCGACCTGTTCCCGGTCGGCGGCACCTTCCGCGCCCTGGCGCGGATGCACATGGCGCAAACCGGCTATCCGCTGGCCATCGTCCACCACTACGCCATCCGGCGTGAGGAGGCGCGCGACCTCGCCGGCGTGGTGATGAGCGCGCCGCGTCGGGCGCTCGAACGGATGCCGGCGGCGCCGATGAAGCGCCTGGCCGACCTGCCCTTCGCGGCCGTGGTGTTGCGCCGGCTGCTGCGCGCCACCGGCGCCGGCCGCGCCGTCTTCAGCGCCAATGGCCTGCGTGAGGGCTGGTATGCGCGGCAGCTGCCGCAGGCCACCCGCACCACCGAGCCGCTGCTGGCGGCGGCGGACGAAATGGCCCGCACCTGGGGCCGCAACGCCGATTTCCCGCCGGTGCTGGAGGCCTGGCTGGCGCCGCTGGGCCTGGGCGCCACACCCTCCGACGCAGCCCTGCTGGTCGCCGCCACGCGGATCAGCGACATCGGCAGCCACGACCACCCGGAATACCGGGCCGAACAGAGCTTCTTCCGCGTGCTGCGCCAGCATGGCGTGGGGCTGGACCATCACGACCGGGCCTTCCTCGCGCTCACCGTAGCACTGCGTTACGAGGCGGAGCCGACGTCGCCCTTTCTGGCCCAGGCGCGGCTCCTGCTGAGCGCCGCAGCCATGCGCAGGGCCGAGGTGCTGGGCGCCGCGCTGCGCCTGGCCTTCACCCTGTCGGGCGGCGTCACGTCATTGCTGCGGGCGTGCGCATTAACGCGCGACAGCCGCCGCCTGACGCTGCGCCTGGCGGCACTGAGCGGCGTCTTCTCCGGCGAGTCGGTGCTGCGCCGGCTTGAAGCGCTGGCGCTGGCGCTGGGGCTGGAGCCGCATGTCGAGGAGGCGTGAGCGCCGCAACACTTCTTGACGGTGCAACGCCGGGCCTGTTGCGGTATGCTGGCGTATTGCCAAATGACGTCTGTCCGCTGCTGAGGAAATCTGCATGCCCATCCGCGCCAAGTTTGGCACCACCGCCCTCGTCGCCGGCGCATTCGCGGTCGGCATCGTCGTGGGCCCCCTGGTCGGGGCCTGGGCCCAGGAGGGTGGCGGCCGGGCCGAGACCTACCGGCTGCTCAACCTGTTCGGCGACGTGTTCGAGCGGGTGCGGGCCGAGTATGTCGAGCCGGTCTCCGACCGCGACCTGGTGGAGAACGCCATCAACGGCATGCTGACCGGCCTGGACCCGCACAGCTCCTACCTCAACCCGCGCGGCTTCCGCGACATGCAGGTGCAGACCCGGGGCGAGTTCGGCGGCCTGGGCATCGAGGTCAGCCAGGAAAACGGCTACATCAAGGTGATCTCGCCGATCGACGACACCCCCGCGGCGCGCGCCGGGGTGCGGCCGGGCGACCTGATCGTGTCGATCAACGGCACCAACACCCAGGGGCTGACCTTGCAGGAAGCGGTGGAGCAGATGCGTGGCGAACGCGGCACCGCCATCCGCATCACCATCCGGCGCGAGGGCGCCGAGCGCCCCATCGACATGTCGATCACGCGCGAGGTGATCCGGCCGCAGGTCGTGCGCTTCCGCATGGAAGGCAGCGACATCGGATATATCCGCCTCTCCTCCTTCAATGAACAGACCGATGCGGCGCTGCGCCGTGCGGTGACAAGCCTGCGGCAGACCGGTGGCCAGGCCCTGCGTGGCATCGTGCTGGATTTACGCAACAACCCCGGTGGGCTGCTCGACCAGGCAGTGCAGGTGACGGATGATTTCCTGGAGCAGGGCGAGATCGTCAGCACCCGGGCGCGGCGCAACGAGGATGCGCAGCGCTGGAATGCGCGCGCGGGCGACATCACCGGCGGCTTGCCGATCGTGGTGCTGATCAATTCCGGCAGCGCCAGCGCCAGCGAGATCGTGGCCGGCGCCCTGCAGGACCACCGTCGCGCGGTGGTGCTGGGCACGCGAAGCTTCGGCAAGGGCTCGGTGCAGACCGTCATGCCGCTGGGGCCGAACGGCGCCATCCGGTTGACCACGGCACGCTACTACACGCCGTCTGGCCGCTCGATCCAGGGCACCGGAATCGAGCCGGACATCGAGGTGCGGGCGACCCGGCAGGAGGCCAGCGCCGCGTCGTCCCAGCGTGAGCGCGAGGCCGACCTGCGTCGTTCGCTCCGCAACGAGGGCGGTGTGCAGCAGACAACTAATGTCCCGCCGCCGCCGCTGAACCTGCCAGCCGGCATCGCCGAACGCGTCCTGCGCGAGCCAGCCGAGGGCGCCCCGGTGCTTGACCTGACCAGGCCGGAGACCGACTTCCAGTTGCAGCAGGGCCTGGCGCTGCTGCGCGCCATGCCGGCCGGCACCAACCTGCAGCGGCGCGCCCAGCGCTGAGGTGAGCCCGGGATTGAGCGGGGGGGCGGCAGGCTGGCGCCGGCTGGGGCTGGCCTGGGCCGGCGTGGCGGGCGGCGTGCTGCTGGTCGCGCTGATCCTGGCGTCGTTGGGGCCGCTGCCGCCGCGCCGCGTGATGGAGGCGGCGCCGTCTCCCATTCCTGAAAGCCCGCCCGTGGCGCCGGAGCCTGCGCCCGTGGTGGCAGCACCGCCTGCGCCCATTGTCATTGCGGCGGCCGACCCGGCGCTGCTGGAGGCGGGGCCCTACGGCCCGGTGCCGCGTATCGCGGTGGATGGCCGCACCGCCATGCGCGCCTATGCCCGGCCCGGCGACGCGCGCGAGACCCGTCCGCGCATCGGGCTGGTCGTAGGCGGGCTGGGGCTCAACGCGGCGGTCAGCGAGCAGGCCATCACCCGCCTTCCGCCCGCGATCACTGTCGCCATCAACCCCTACGCGCCGCGGCTGGGGCTGCTGCTGGACCATGCCCGCGGTCGCGGCATCGAGATGCTGATGTCGCTGCCGATGGAGCCCCAGGGCCACCCGCAGAACGACGCCGGCGATCGCGCCTTGCTGACCGGGCTGACGCCGGCGGCGAATGAGGACCGGCTGATGTGGGTGCTGAGCCGCTTCCACGGCTATGCCGGCGCCGTGGGCGCGTTGGGGCCGCTGCGGGGCGAGCGCTTCGCGGCGCTCAGCGAACCGTTCCTGACGATGCAGGATAATCTTCGCCGTCGCGGCCTGCTCTACATCGCCCCGCGCCCCGGCGCGCGAAGCCCCGAGCGGGCCTGGGGCCGCGCCGTGGATGTGGTGGTGGACGAGCCGGCGACGCGCGGCGAGATCGACCT
>JACMRO010000357.1 GCA_014376425.1 Rubritepida sp. | reverse complement strand
GTTGAGCGTGTTGCTGGCGCCGGCCGCGGCGCGATCCGCCGTCAGCCGTGCCGGCGTGGCGTCGGTCGTTTGCCGCGCGATGACGGCGCAGCCGGCCAGCGCATCGCCCGCCAGCCCGAACGAAGCACCGCCGGCGAACGCGAATCTGCCGATCGCCGTCGTCTGGGCATTGAAGCCCAGGCTGACCGAGAAGCTGCCGTAGGCCGCGGCCTGCAGGCCCGATACCAGGCTGGAGCTGCCGGCCCCGATGTTGCCGCCGCCACCGCAGGCGACCGAGGCGAAGCCCGATGCGCTGTTGTTAAGGCCACCCAGCACCGCGCTGGACTGGCCGCCCGCCACCTGGGCCGCGGCGCCGCGCACCAGTTGCAGGTCGACCGCATTGGCGCCGCGCGGCAGGCCGCCGGTGGCCGCGCCGTCCGGCAACTGCGCCAGCAATGCGCCGCTGCCCTTGGGCTGGCCGATCACCGCGCTGATGTTCGCATCCGCCCCCGCGGCCTGCCAGCCGACGCGGCCGGGCGCACCGGTGGCCGAACCGAAGAGCTGCACCGAATTCACCGCATTGGCGCGGTGCAGCACCTGCATCTGCGTGCCGCCGCCCGTCTGCGCGACGATGCCGGCCGCGCCCTTGCTGGCGATGAGCAGGCCGATGTCGCTGTCGCCACCCACGACCAGCAGCCCGGGCGCGTTGCCGCTGACCGCGCCCAGCGCCTGCAGCCGGTTCGACGTGCTGGCCGGGGCCAGCACCTCCATCGCATGCGCCCCGGAAGCCGCGCCGAGCGTGACGGTACCGCCCTGGGTCAGCCGCAGCATCTCGGCGCCATTGGCGCTGAGCGTGACCGACTGGCCGCTGGGTGCTGCCAGGCCGCTATTGTCCTGCCCCACCGCCATGCCTGGCCGGGCGGTGGTGCCGGCAGGCGCGCGGCCCTGGACCACGCCGTTGCCGGTGGTGTTGTTCAGGATGTTGGCGAAGCTGCTTTCCAGCAATGGCGGCGTGGCCAGGTGCACCCGATTGGGCGTACCGGTCGCCGCATTGTCCACCTGGATGGCCGGGGCCGCATTGTTGCGGGTGTTGAAGGCCACGGCACGGAGCGCGAAGATGTCGAGCCGGTTGGAGACGCCGCCCAGGCGGATGGCGCTGTCCTCGACCTGGTCGATGCGCAGATTGCCGATCTGCACATGCGTCGAACTGCCGCTGACGAAGATGCCGGCCGAACCCGCGATCGGCGCGCCGCCGGCGTTCCAGTATTCACCCTGGCTGGTGAAATTGGCGATCAGGCCGTTCACCCCGGCGGTGTCGATCAGCACCCCGTAGCGGCAAAAATCGGCATAGCCCGAGCCGATGTAGAATTTGGTGGTGAAGCCGCCCGCGCCGGCGGTGAAGCGGAACATGCTGCGGTAGCCCAGCACGAAGGCCTGATCGATGAAGGGGCCATCGGCCCGCTTGAAGACCAGCGCGTCGCCATTTGCCTGCTGCCAGCGCAGCACGCCATCACTGGCGCTCCAGAATGGCCAGAAATGGATGTTCTGCAGCCGCGGCACGTCCAGCGCCTGGTCGACCTCGATGCCGCAGGTAAAGACCTGGCCGCGAATGCGGCGGAAGTCGGTCCGGCCGGAATTATAGCAGAGGAAGCCCTTATTGACCGAGGAGAGGAAGACGTTGTCGAAATCGACGCCGCCGAAGCAATCGACGATGCGGAAGAACCAGTCATAGCCGGTGGGCGTCCAGGCCGCGTTCTGGGTGTTGCCGTGCAGCTCGGCCACCGCGATGTCCCGCACCACCGACCCGCGGGCGGCGACGCCGGTAAAGGTGACGGGGGTGAAGCCGGTCGTGTCCACCTTCAGCCAGGTCCCGTCGGACGGGCCGGGGCCTTCGGTGAAGCCCGCACCTTCGAGGCGGACGGCCACGCCGTCGATGCTGATGCCGCTGGCCAGGCGGTACACGCGGGGCCCGAAGCGGACCACGCCGCCGCCCAGGCCCTTCAGGGCGTTGATGGCGGCCTGGATGGCTGGCGCATCATTGGTGCTGCCGTTGCCCACCGCGCCGAAGTCGCGGACGTGGACGCTGGTCTGATCAAACAATGTGGGGCGCAGCTGGGCCAGGCTGGCGCGGCGGGTGGTCGCCGCGCCGCCGAGCTGGCTGATCGGCGTGACGTCGTTTTCCGACAGCGCGGTCACCGCCGGCAGGTTGCTGATGCGAAGGTCGCTCATGGGGGATTCCGTGATGGAGTTCGGGGGAGGAGGCGTGCCGGGCGTTCAGCGCAGCAGCGCGAAGCCGTTCTCCATCAGGATGACGAAGCCATTCTCCTGCAGCAGCGCATCGGCCGGGGGGGCGACGGAGAAGCTGCGTGAGGTGGCGGCGAGCCCGGGGTCCAGCGCGTCCTCCATGCGGATGCGGTAGCCGGTGCCGACCGGCGGCGCGGTGACGGCCGTCGAGGCGAAGCCACCGCTGACGGTGACGAGCTGGTTCGCCACCACTGTCTGGCCGGCGGCGTTGCGGATGCTGACGACGACCTGGCTGATCGGCCCGCGCACCTGGGCGGAGACCGGGATCGACGTGCCTGCGATGAAGCCCGCGGCCAGCGGGACCAGGACAATGGTCCTGACAACCGCCCCAACCGCCTGGGCGACCGAGAAGCGCTGCGCGGCGCTGCGGATGGCGGCAAGCGGCGTCACCGCGCCATCGAGCGTGACGCCGGGGCCGAAGGCCGGCCCGGCCCGCAGCGGCAGCATCGCCAGCGCATCGGCGGCCTGGAGGAACATCACGTCGCCCGGCCGGAACTGCCCGGCGACGGAGGAAAAATAGCCGGTGGTCGCTACATCTGCGCGTAGGTCGGTGGTCACGTAGCGCCACATGGAGAAGCCATTGGTCTGGATCAGGGGGGTGAGGCCGGAGGCGGCGAAGGGCATGGGCGGAACCTCTCTGTGGGGGTGGAGCGGACGCGAAAAACCCCGCTCGGCGTCCAGGGGAGGATGCCGGCGGGGTGGGTGGGGGATGGGCGCAATTCGCCCGTTGACCAGGCGGTTCTAGCAATACAATCCTTCCAATGTCAAGGGAAATATACCTGTCGTGGGGCTGGGGCTTGACGCTCCCCGTGCAGCCCCGAACATCCAGTCTATGCGCCGCTGGCTGATCATCCTCCTGCTGGGCTGCGGCGCCGCCTGGGCCCAGCCTGCCCCATTGAACGTGTTCAACTGGGCGGACTACATCGACCCCGCCGCGCTGGAGCGCTTCCAGGCCGCAACCGGCATCAGCATCCGCTACGACGTGTATGACAGCCTGGAAACATTGGAGGCGCGGCTGTCGGCCGGGCGGTCCGGGTTCGATGTCGTCGTGCCGACCTCTGAGCCCAGCTTCGCGCGGCTGGTCCGGGCCGGGGCGTTGCGGCCGCTGGACAAGACGTTGCTGCCCAACCTGGCGCAGCTCGACGCCGGGCTGATGGCC
>JACMRO010000356.1 GCA_014376425.1 Rubritepida sp. | reverse complement strand
CCCGCGATCACCGGCAGCATCCACAGCACCAGCCGCGGCGCGATGCTGAAGGCGAGGACGGCGAGGACGACGCCCAGCACCACCTGGCGGCGATACAGCCCGAAGGCATCGGCCAGGGTGATCGCAGCCCCCGTCCGCCGCTGCGCCGCCCAGCCGCCATCCCGCCCCCGCAGCACCGAGGCGCACTGAAAGGACTGCGTCAGCATGGTGATTGGCGATAGCAGGGCGGCGCACAGGATCTCGAACACCACGCTGGCCAGCAGCCGCACCCGCTCCAGCAGCCCACCCGCCCCAGCCGAGGCGACGAAGGCCAGCCCGCCCAGCAGCTTGGGCGTCAGCAGTACCAGGATCGTGGCGCTGAACAGCCACACCGCGCGCTCGGCGTCGAAAATCGGCCATTGCGGGAACAGCGTGTACCCGGCGGGGAAGTACTCCGGCCGCAGGAAGTGCGTCTGCAGCGATACGGCCAGCCCCAGCAGCATGAACAGCAGCCATAATGGCGCGCAGGCATAGGCCACGATGCCATTCAACATATGCAGCCGGCTGAGCGGATGCAGTCCCGCCGCGCCGATGACGGCGGCGTGCTGGATGTTGCCCTGGCACCAGCGGCGGTCGCGCACCGCCAGGTCGGGCAGGGTGGGCGGCCCCTGTTCGTAGCTGCCCGGTAGCAGGGCCGCCAGCTGCACGCCCCAGCCTGCGCGGCGCAACAGGGCTGCCTCGACGAAGTCATGGCTCATGATGTGGCCGCCGAAAGGCTTGCGGCCGGGCAGGTCGGGCAGCCCGGCGGCCGCGGCGAAGGCCTGGGTGCGGATCACCGCGTTATGGCCCCAGTAATTGTTCTCGGACCCGTTCCACCAGGCAAGGCCCTGGGCGATCACCGGGCCGTACACCACGCCTGCGAATTGTTGCAGCCGGGCGAACAGGGTCTGCCCACCATGCAGCGTGGGCAGGGATTGCAGCAACCCCAGATCGGGGTTGGCCTCCATGGCCGCCACCAGCCGCCGCAGTGTCTCGCCCTCCATCAGGCTGTCGGCGTCGAGGATGAGGAATTGCTGGTAGCCGGCGCCGAAACGGCCGACCCATTCGGCTATGTTGCCGGCCTTCCTGGCGTGATTTTCGCGGCGGTGGCGGTAGAACAGCCGCACGCCCCGCTCCGCCATCAGGCCGCGAAAGGCGCCAAGCTCGGCCGCGCGTCGCGCGGGATCGGTGCTGTCGCTCAGGATGTAGAGGTCGAAATCGGCCGGATCGCCGCTCTGCGCCAGCGGTTGGCGCATCGCCGTCAGCGCCGCCAGCAGCGGCTCCACCGCCTCATTGTAGACCGGCAGCAGCAGCGCGGTGCGGCTGGCCAGGCGGGCGGGCAGGGGTGGCACGGCCAGCGTGCCCCGCCCGCCCGCCAGCATGCTGCCGAAGCCCGCCAGCGCATTGGTGAAGGCAAGCGCAATCCAGACGAACAGAAAGGCGAACAGGGACGTCATCACCACCCCCGTCACCGTCCATCGCGCCAGTTGCAACACGCGCGACATCTCGGTGGTGGCGAGCGCGGTCAGCAGGATGGCGCCGCCCAGAACCAGGGCGCGGCGCCACCAGCCCGTGCGCGGCGGCGTGCGCAGAACCGGCGGCGCTACCGCCAGGTCCTGCACCGGCATCGCCAGCGGCATCTCGGCCGGCAGCACCTCGGCGCCCGGCTGCGCCAGCATCAACCCGTCCATCGGAACATCCAGTCCTCCGCGATCGGGGTTGTGCCCACCATCAGACGCAGGCGCAGCTCGGCCACGCTGGCGCGGCCGGGGTCGAGCTCGAAATTGATGCGCAGGCCGCCGGTCTCAATATTCTCCTGCATCCACAAAGCCTGCACCTCACCGGCGCTGGTGCTGATGCGCGGTTGCGCGTTCAGGCCGAGCGGAAGCCGTGTGGTATCCAGCACGAACAGCCGCCGCCGCGCGCCACGCACTGCGTTGGTCACCCGCGTCGTGGCGAAGCGCGCCAGCCCCGGCGGCCCCGGTGGCTCGGACAGCCAGTGCAACCGGTAGCGGATGCGGCGCGGCGAGCCGGCCTGCAGGCCTTGGCGCGGGGTCCAGGCGGCGGCGATGTTGTCATGGATCTCGCTCTGCGTCGGGATTTCGACCAGATGCACCTCGCCGGGCCCAAACTCCTCCAGAGGTTCGACCCAAAGGCTCGGCCGGCGCTCGTAGTGGGCGCCGAGGTCCTGGAAATCGGTGAATGCACGGCTGCGCTGCACCAGCCCGAAGCCGCGCGGCGAATGATCCTGGAAACCGCTCACCTGCAGATCGCGCGGGTTGGCCAGCACCCGCCAGAGCTGCTCGCCGCGGCCGGTGATCATCATCAACCCGTCCGAATCATGGACCGAGGGGCGGAAGTCGCTCACCCCCTCGCGGTCCGCGGGGCCGAAGAAGAACATGCTGCTGGCTGGCGCGATCCCGATGCGGGGCAGGTCCACCCGGGGGAACAGGGTGGCGTCCACCTCCATGGTGGTATTCTCGCCGGGCGTGATGACGAAGCTGAAGGCGCCGGTGACGCTCGGGCTTTCCAGCAGCGCATGCACCCGCATGGCGGTGGCGCCCGCCGCGGGGCGCTCGATCCAGAAGGCGGTGAAGGCCGGAAATTCCTCGCCGCCCGGGTCGGCGGTGCGGATCGCGAGGCCACGGGCCGACAGGCCGTAGGAATGACCGCGGCCCAGGCCCCGGAAATAGCTGGCGCCCAGGAAGGAGCACACCTCGTCGAAATGATCGGCGCGGTTCAGCGGAAACAGGATACGGAAGCCGGCATAGCCGATATCCTCCGGCCGCTCGGGTACTGGAAGGCCGCCGAAATTGAAGTTCTCGGGCCGGTAGCGCAGCGGTGTCGCCTGTCCCTCCGCCACCTCGAACAGCTCCACCCGGTCGGGGAAAAGAAAGCCGCGATGGTGCGGCATGATCTGGAAGGGCAAATTGGAGTCCGCCCACAACGCCTGGCGGCGGTCGTAGTCGATGCGGCGGTAGGAGTCGTAGTCCAGCCGCTGGAACTCGCGCGGCAGCGGTGTCCCGCGTGGCCGGTGCGGCTGCTGTGCCAGCGTCCGCGCCAGGTCTGGCACCGTTGTGGCCGAAAAGGGCGAGGCGAGCAGCGCACCATCGGGGATGGTCTGCGGCACGCCACGGATGTCCGACAGCATGGCGGTGGAGCCGCCCAGTACCGCGGCGAGCAGGTTGCGACGTTGCATGGCCGCCATCTCAACCGCTCCCCGGGCGGGGCGGCCCAGGCAGCCGGCCGGCTACCCCAGCACGGCGCGCCCGACAGCAAGTCGGCCGTGGTGCCGGGACGGCGGGATTAGTCTGCATGGCGCGGCTCCAGATCGGTCTGCGGCAGGAGATTTCCGCAGTGCAGCATTACAACGTATGCTAGGGGGTTACGGTTTCGCCATGGTGGAATTGCGGCCTCCGGGTGGCTTCTATCAGCCGGGAAGACCCTGCCTCAACGGATCGAGGCGACGGCAGTGGGGCCAGGTTTCTTCGGCCGGCGGCCGGGCGACCAGTTCGACGCCATGCGGATCTCGGGGTTGGGGACAGTCCAGCACTGGCCGTCCTCATCGAGGAAGACGACCCACATGAGATGCGATTCCGGTCCATAATCGATCAGGAAGTGGGCCAGGCCGGGGCCGCGTGGGGTGGACATAGGAAGCGGCGGATTGAGCTGCTGAAACATGAACGTCTCCGAAATGCCGGGTACAAATGAGCGGTCGCACCACAGCAACGCGACGAACCCGGAGTCGGTTTTGCGGATTTGCCCATCGGACATCGCAACGGTCCTGGCCCCGGCTGGCTTTTCGTCAGGCCAGGGCAAGGCCGGCTGGCCTGACGGCCTTGCGGTAGGGCGCCTGGCCGGCATCGGCCGGGCAGCGCGCAGCCTGAGACCGATCTCCGCATCCCCGCGCCGTAGCGTCAAAGGCCGAACGCTTCAGCCCAGCAGCGAGGCGTCCTGCGCGGCATAGACATCGCCGCTGTTGGCCGCGTCGGGCAGCGCTTCCAGCCACCTGGCCATGGTCAGCGCATCCATGGGCGCCGGACTGGCAAACGCCATCTCCTCGCCCAGGCATGCGTTGAAGGCGCGGAAGCCCAACCCCACGCAGCGTTCCAGCGCCTGCCGCGCCACGTCGCGCTGGATGGTGGTGAACTCGAAGCTCAGCGCGCGCGGCGCCACGCTGAGCCCGGCCAGGACCGTCGCCTCGAAGCCCTCGACATCGATCTTCACGAAGGCCGGCATGCCATGCGTGGCGATCAGCGCGTCCAGCGTGGTGACCGGCAGGGTCATCGCCCGGTCCCAGCGCTGGCCCTCCCACCCCGGCGCGCCCTGGGCCGCGGCGATGAAGGCGTCGGATGCGGTCGCCACCGTGGGGTTCGCGGTGTTGAGCCGCAGCACCGCCTGGCCGGGCGCGGCGCCGACCAGGCTGGGCACGAAGACCACATCCTGCCCACGCAGCACCAGTCGCAATGCCCGCAGCAGCAACGGCTGCGGCTCGACCGCGACGACGCGCGCGCCAAGGCGGCAGAAGCTGGCCGCCCGGTCGCCGACATGGCAGCCGACATCGAAGGCCAGCGCGCCGGGCCCGATGAAGCGGGCATAGAACAGGTCCAACACCGGTCGCCTTGCAGGCGCGTGGTAAACCCGCAGGCTGCGGCCCACCGCATGCGCACCGGCCATCATGGGGCGAAGACCACGGCCGCGCCGCCGGCCAGGGCAGGCGGCACCATCAGCCCGTCCGGCACCTCGACCAGCGGCAGCGCCAGGCCACGCACCGCGGCATTGCCGTCATCGGTGCGGATCACCATGCCGGCCATGAACGGCAGGGTTGGCGCCACGACGCCGGGCAGCACCGTGCCCAGCGCGTCGGCTTCCAGGATGCGCACCACCGTCTCCAGCACCGGCGCCTGCGGCCCGGCCACGCCGGCAGCGCCGGGCAGCCGGATCTGGAACCCACCGGCCGGGTCGGGCAGGAATGGCAGGCCGCACAGCCGCGACAGGCGGGTGGCAGTCTCGGCGGGGTTGGCACTGACCATGATCAGCGCCAGCAACGCGTCGGCCCGGTTGGGGTGGTCCATCCAGCGTGGCTGCCAAATCAGTTCAGGTGTCAAATGGCGGATGAGCTGGATGCGGCCTTCCGGTGCATCGGGGAAGGGCAGCCTGGCGAATTTCGCGCGCGGCCCGTCCGGCGCATCCACCGGACGCTCCAGCCAGGCGATGCCGGGGATCGGGATGCCGGCCTGCCGCATGCGGGCCAGGTTGGCCTGTTCGTCAGCCACGCCCAGCGCCAGTATGTGCAGCCCTTCGTACCGGCCAATGAACCGGCCCAGTTGGTTGTCGTACAAAGCGGGATCGAGGATCGCCAGCAGCTCGACATAGCCGTGCCGCAGGAAGGCGCAGCGATTGCCGGTGCCGAACGGCTCGACCGGCCCCTCGGGCGTGCGGCAGCCCGACTGCCGGGCGACGGGCGACAGGCTGAAGCCCAGCCGCTCGTAGGCGGCAACCAGCGGCGCCAGCGTCTGGGCGCAGACGCCGACATGGTCGAGCGCGAGCGCGGAGCTCATGCCGGGTTCTCGTACTTTTCGAGCAGCCAGGCGGCGGGTTCCAGGGCTGCCTCCTCATACCAGCGCTGCATCAGCGGATGCTGCCGCACCAGTTGGGTGTAGGAGGCCGCCACGGCGGAGAGTTCCGGCTGCCAGGTCAGGAACCGGGCGACCACCGGGGCGAACATGATGTCGGCGGCGCCAAAATCCGTGCCGAACAGGAACGGCCCGCCCGAGATGGCCAGGCAGGGCGCCCAGATCGCCTCGATCCGCGCGATGTCGGCCAGGGCCGCGGGGGTGCGGCGCTGGCCGGGGAATTCGCGGCCGATGTTGAACGGCATCGCTTGGCGCAGGCCGCTGAAGCCCGCATGCATCTCGGCCGCCGCGGAGCGGGCCAGGGCACGGGGCACCGGTGCCGCCGGCCACAGCCCCGGCGCCTGCTCGGCGCAGTATTCCACGATGGCCAGGCTCTCCCACACCGTGGCGCCCCGGTGCTCGAGGTAGGGCACCAGGCCGTTCGGGGTGATGTCCTTCACCGCCGATGTGGCGCCGGTGCCGGCCAGCGGCACCACCACCTCCTCGACGTCCAGTTTCGCCAGCCGCACCGCCAGCCAGCCGCGCAGCGACCAGGAGGAGTAGCGCTTGTTGCCAATGACCAGGCGACCGTCGGACATGGTGGGTTCTCCTGCTTCGGCGGGTTTCTCGCATGTGCGAAGGAGCGGCTCAACTGGCCTTATGGCGGGCCAGAATGGTGGCCAGCACGTGGTCTGGGTCTTCCGCCCACCAGCGGCGGGAAAGCAGCTCGACTTCGGTAAAGCCGGCATAGCCCGCGGCATCGACCATGGCGCGCAGGCCGGCGATATCGATCACGCCGTCGCCGGGCATGCCGCGGTCGAACACCAGATCCGTGGTGGGTACCAGCCAGTCACAGGCGTGGAAGGCGGCGATGCGGGTGCCGGCCCCGCTTTTCCCTGCTCTTTCGATCTGGGCGGCGACCTCGGGGTCCCACCAGACATGGTAGCAGTCCAACGCGACACCCAGGCCCGGGCCGAGGTCGTCGCAGAGGTCGAGAGCCTGGGCGATGGTGGAGAGCACCGAGCGGTCGGCGCAGGTCATCGGGTGCAGCGGTTCGAGCGCGAGCGTGACCCCGGCAGCCAACGCCTCCGGCAGGATGGCGGCCAGGCCATCGCGCACCATCGCCCGCGCGCCGGGCAGGTCGCGCGAGCCGGGCGGCAGCCCGCCGCAGACCATGACGAGGCAGGCGGCGCCCAGCCTGTGCGCCTCATCGATGGCGCGGCGATTATCGTCCAGGGCAGCGGCGCGGCCGGCGGCGTCGGGCGCCGGGAACATGCCGCCGCGGCACAGGCCGGTGACGGTCAGCCCCGCGTCACGGATGTGGCGTGCGGCGGCGGTGACACCCATGGCCTGCAGCACATCCCGCCAGGGAGAGATGCCCGGAATGGCGTGGCGGGCACAGCCCTCGATGCAGTCGGCCAGCCCCCATTTTTCTTTTACCGTCACCGTATTGAGGGAGAGTCCGGCCACCATGATGTCTCCTTGTCCGATGGAAAATGCCGCGTCCCGTGCCGGCCCTGGGTTCTCCGGGCAGGCTGGCCGCAGGCAACCAGCAAGCCCGTTGGTCCTCGCGCCTCACCCCACCCCGTGCAGGGCCAGCAGGGCGCGCATCCGCGCCGCCGCCCGCTCCGGGTCCGCCAACAGCCCGGCCGCATCCGCCAGCCGGAACAACTCGGAAAAATGCTGGATCGACCGGGTGCTCTGTTGCCCGCCCACCATCACGAAATGGTCCTGGTGGCGGTCCAGCCAGGCCATGAACACCACGCCGGTCTTGTAGAAGCGCGTCGGCGCCTGGAAAATATGGCGGGACAGCGGGACGGTAGGCGTCAGTATGGCGTGGAAGGTGGCCAGGTCGCCCTTCGCCAGCGCGGCCAGAGCGCCGCCGACAGCAGGCGCAATGGGGTCGAAGATGCCCAGAAGCGCATCGGAGTACCCGTCCCCATCGCCGGCGATCAGGGCGGGATAGTTGAAATCGTCACCCGTATACATGCGCACCGCTGCGGGCAGCCGGCGCCGCATGGCGATTTCCTTGCCGTCGTCCAGCAGCGAGATCTTCACCCCGTCGACCTTCGCGGCGTGGGCGTGGATGACGGCCAGCGCCGTCTCCATCGCCGCCATGTGATCGTGGTTGCCCCAGTAGCCGTCCAGCGCCGGGTCGAACATCTCGCCCAGCCAGTGGATGATGACCGGCTGCCGCACGGCGCCCAAGATGCGCGCATAGACGCGCTCATAATCGCCCGGGCCGCGGGCGGCCCGGGCCAGCGCGCGCGACGCCATCAGGATGATGCGGCCGCCCATCGCTTCCACCGCCTCGCATTGCTCCTCATAGGCGCGGATGACGTCGTCCACCGTGACGTCCGGGCCGGGCAACAGATGGTCGGTGCCGGCACCGCAGGCGATCATCGCACCGGGGTGGCTGCGCGCCGCATCCAGGCTCAGGCGGATCAACTGCTGCGCCGCCGGCCAGTCGAGCCCCATGCCGCGCTGCGCCGTGTCCATCGCCTCGGCCACGCCCAGGCCGAGCGACCACAGGTGCTGGCGGAAGGCGATGGTGCGGTCCCAGTCGACCTTTGCGTCCAGCCAGGGGTTCTGCTCGGCCAGCGCGTCGGCGACGACATGGGCGGCGGCGTAGGCCACGCGCGGGTAGGGCGGCAGGGCGCGGGCGAATTCGCGTGGCGGCCTGGTGGTGAAGGGGACCAGGCCTGCGGGCGTGGGCAGGGTAAGCGTGGCCATCAGAGGGTCAGCTCCGGCAGGTCCACCCAGCGTCGCTCCTCCCAGCTTTGCAGCCCGGCCATCGCCAGTTGCACGCCCCTGGCACCGGCCAGCAGGTTCCAGGGATAGTCCTTCACCTCGCCTGCCAAGTGGCGGAGGAAAAGCTCCCACTGCACACGGAACCCGTTGGGGTAGGCCTGGGTGTCGGGCACCTTCTGCCAGCCCTCGAAGAAGTCGATGGTCTGCGGCACGTCGGGATTCCAGACCGGCTTGGGGGTCGCGACGCGCGGCTGCACCCAGCAATCGGTCAGGCCGCAGACGGCGGAGCCATGCGTGCCATCGACATGGAAGGTGACGAGGTCGTCACGCCGCACCCGCGTGGTCCAGGAGGAATTGATCTGCGCCACCACGCCGCCTTCCAGTTGGAAAGTGGCATAGGCCGCATCGTCGGTGTCGCAATCATACCAGTTTCCGGCCTCGTCCAGACGTTTCGGAACGTGCGTGGCGCCGAGGCAGGAGACGCTTTTCCCCGCACCGAATGTGTTGTCCAGCACGTAGCGCCAGTGGCACAGCATATCGAGGATGATGCCGCCGCCCTCGGCCTTCTTGTAGTTCCATGACGGCCGCTGCGTCGGTTGCAGGTCGCCCTCGAAGACCCAGTAGCCGAACTCGCCGCGGACACTCAGCAGACGACCAAGTTGCCCGCTGTCGATCACCATCTTCAGCTTGCGGATGCCCGGCAGGAACAGCTTGTCCTGCACCACGCCGTGCCGGATGCCCGCGCGGTGCGCCAGGCGGGCGACGTCCATCGCATCCTCCAGCGTGTCGGCGGTAGGCTTCTCGCAGTAGACGTCCTTGCCGGCGGCGATGGCGCGGCGCAGCAGGCCGGCACGCATCTGCGTCGTTGCCGCGTCGAAGAACAACGTATCGTCCGGGTTGGCCAGGCAGGCCTCGAGGTCGGTGCTGACGCGGGAAATCCCATGTGCCTTCGCCAGCGCCTCCAGCTTCTCGCGGTTGCGGCCGACGATGATCGGGTCGGGCATCAGCCGGTCGCCATTGGCCAGCGGCAGGCCACCGTCCTGGCGGATCGCCGCGATCGAGCGGATGAGGTGCTGGTTCATGCCCATGCGGCCGGTGACGCCGTTCATGATCATGCCGATTCGGCGTTCCGCCATGGCGCTTTCCCCTGAGGTAACTGAACGGTTACCTGCCGCAGGTCGCCGCCCCGGTCAAGGCCGCAGGTATCCCAGCACCACCGCGATGATATGCGCCTCGCGCGCCGCGATCGCCGCTTCGGTGTCCATCGCGGTGCCGAAGATGGTCGACAGGGTGTGCCGGTTGGCCAGGTGGAAATGGCTCAGCCCCAGCATGGAGACGTAGAGCTGCACCGGGTCGACGCCGGCGCGGAAGATTGCCACCGCCTCACCGCGGGCCAGCACCGCACGCAGGCTTTCCAGCAGCGGCGAATACAACGCGCGCACCCGGGCCGAGCTGGCCAGGTAGGCGGCGCGATGCAGGTTTTCCTGGTGCAGTATGGCCAGGAATTCCGGGTGGCGGGCGACGTAGCGCAGGTTGAAGGCGACCAGTTTGGCCATCGCCTCGGCCGGCGGCAGATCGGCCACCTCCACGGCGCGCTCCTCGGCCCGTTTGGCGGCGTAGGCGGTTTCCAGCACCTCCAGCCACAGCGCCTCCTTGGCGCCGAAATGGGCGTAGAGCATGCGCTTGTTGGCGCCGGCGCGGGCGGCGATCTCATCCACCCTCGCGCCGGCCAGGCCCTTCTCGGCGAACTCGACGAAGGCCGCGTCCAGGATGCGCTGGCGGGTGGCGGTGGCGCGGGCCGACAGGGCGGCGGCGGCGCGCTCGCGCTGTGGCGGCAGTTTCTCCCTCATGCGCCCGTGGGCGCGGGGCACGCATCTGCCGCGCCACGCGCCCCGGCGTCCGTGGCGGCGGCCTGGGCCATCAGGCTGCCCCAGGCCACCCCGGGGCGCGCGGTGATTCCCGCAGCCTGCAGCGCGCCCAGCAGCCCCAGCGCCGTGGCGTCCCAGAACGGGAT
>JACMRO010000355.1 GCA_014376425.1 Rubritepida sp. | reverse complement strand
GCGGCCGCCGTCGGGGGCAGCGCCACTTCGCGCGCGACCTGCGCGAATTTGGTCCACGGGCACACCGCCAGGCAGGCGGCGCAGCCATAAAAGCGGTTGCCCATGGCGGCGCGGAACTCGTGCGGGATGGGGCCGGTATGCTCGATTGTGAGGTAGGAGATGCAGCGCCGCGCGTCCAACCGGTAGGGCGCGGTAAAGGCCGCTGTAGGGCAGGCGTCGAGGCAGGCGCGGCAGCCGCCGCAGTGGTCGGTCTCGGGCGCGTCGGGCTCGATCGGCAGGGTGGTGAAGATCTCGCCCAGGAACAGCCACGAGCCGTGCTGGCGCGAGACCAGGTTGGTGTGCTTGCCCTGCCAGCCCAGCCCCGCCTGCTGCGCCAGCGGCTTCTCTGCCACCGGCGCCGTGTCAACGAAGACCTTGAGCGGCTGACCGAACTCCCGCGCCATCCACTGGCCCAGCGCCTTGAGCTTCTTCTTCACCACGTCGTGGTAGTCGCGGCCTTGGGCGTAGACGCTGATCGCACCCTGCTTGCGGCGTGCCTGCGCGGCACGCGGGTCATCCGCCGGCCCGTAATTCAGCCCCAGCGCGATGACGGTCACGACCTCGGGCCAAAGCGCGCGGGGCTGGGCGCGCTGCTCGGTGCGGCGCGCCATCCATTCCATGCTGCCATGCTCGCCGGCGGCGAGATGCGCGTCCAGCCGCTGCCGCACCGCATCGGGCAGCACCGCCTGGGAGAACCCCACCGCGTCGAAGCCCTGCGCCCGGGCGGCCTGGGCAATGGCTGCCTTCATGCGGGCAGTATCGCGGTGGCCTCGATCTCCACCCGCGCTTCGGGCTCGACCAGCGCGCCGACCTGCACCAGCGCCATGGCAGGGAAGTTGCGGCCCATCACCGCGCGGTAAGCGGGGCCGAGTTCGGCCAGGCTGGCGCGGTATTCCGCCATATCGGTCACGTACCAGGTCAGCCGGCCGACATGCTCCGGCCCGCCGCCTGCCTGGCGCACCACGGCCATGATGTTCTCCAGGGCCTGCCGGCATTGCGCGACGAAGCCGGCCTCGAAACGCAGCGTCGCGTCCCAGCCCACCATGCCGCCCACAAGCAGCACGCGGCCCTCGCCCATCATGCCATTCGAATAGCCACGCGGCGCTGGCCAGCCTTCGGGTTGCACGGGGGTGAGCATCATCGCACCTCATCAGGGCTGGGTGTCGGGGTCATGGCCTACCGGCCCTCATGGCGCAGGACGAAGCGTTGCAGCTTGCCGGTTTCGGTCCGCGGCAACTGGTCCGGGAAGTGGATCAGCCGGGGGTATTTGTAGGGGGCCACGGTCGCCTTTACGAAGTCCTGCAGCGCCTGGGTCATCTCCGGCCCCGCCCGGTGGCCTTCATGCAGCACGACATGGGCGGTGACCAGCATGCCACGCTCGGGATCGGGGGTGCCGATCACGGCGCATTCGCGCACCGCCGGGTGGGCCAGCAGCGCCGCCTCCACCTCGGGTCCGGCGATGTTGTAACCCGATGAGACGATCATGTCGTCGGACCGCGCCTGATACCAGAAATAGCCGTCGGCGTCCTGAATGTAGGTGTCGCCGGTGATGTTCCAGCCATCCTGCACATAGGCCGCCTGCCGGGCGTCATCGAGGTAGCGGCAGCCGGTGGGGCCGCGCACCGCCAGCCGCCCGGGCGTGCCGCGCGGGCATTCGTGACCCGCGCCGCCGATCACCCTGGCCTCATAGCCCGGAACAGGGATGCCGGTGGCGCCGGCGCGGATGCGGCCCTGGGGGGCGCCGATGAAGATGTGCAGCATCTCGGTCGCGCCGATGCCGTCCATCAACGCGATGGAGGTGGCGGCATGCCAGGCCTCGAAAATGGGCAGCGGCAGCGCCTCGCCGGCCGAGACGCATTTGCGCAGGCAGGCGATGTCGTGCTCGCCCACCTTCGCCGCCATGGCGCGGTAGGCGGTGGGCGCGGTGAAGCAGATGGTGGCGCGGTAACGCGCGATGGCCGGCAGCAATTCGTCGGGCGAGGCCTTTTCGAGAAGCGTGGCGGTAGCCCCCACGCGGAAGGGAAACAGCACCAGCCCGCCCAGCCCGAAGGTGAAGGCCAGCGGCGGCGAGCCGATGAAGACGTCGTCGCGCCCCGGCTGCAGCACCCGGGCGGAATAGGCGTCGCAGATCGCCAGCATGTCGCGATGGAAATGCATCGTCGCCTTGGGCACCCCGGTGGTGCCCGAGGTGAAGCCGAGCAGGCAGACATCGTCCGCCGCGGTGTCGCAGGCGGTGAAATGCGGGCTCTGCTGGGCGCACATCGCTTCGAGCTGGCCATTGCCCCACAACGCCGAATAGGCCGGCTCGGGCTCCGCGCGGTGCATCTCGTCGGCCAGCCGGGCGTCGCACAGCGCGTGGCTGATGCGGGCGCGGTCGAGCATCTGGCTCAGCTCCTTGGCGCGCAGCAGCGGCATCGAGGCGACGACCACGCCGCCCGCCTTCAGCACCGCGAAATAGGCCGCCACCATCCAGGCGCTGTTCGGCCCACGCAGCAGCACCCGGTTGCCGGGCACCAGCCACATGCGGTGTACCAGCACGTTGGCGATCCGGTTCACCCGCTCGGCCAGCTGGGCGTAGGTCAGGGTTTCGGCGGGGCTCTGGATGGCGATGTGATCGGCGCGGCTGGCCAGGTTGCGGTCCAGCAACTCGACGGCGCAGTTCAGGCGGGCGGGGTAGCCCAGCGCGTCGAGGCCGGGAAAGTCCGGCCATTGGTCGCGCGGCGGCAGGTTGGCGCCGGTGAAGCGGTCGAGATGGGCCGAGCTCATCGCGCGGCCTCCGCGCGGGCGATGACGATGCGCTGGATTTCGGACGCGCCCTCATAGACGCGCAGCGCCCGCACCTCACGCGTCAGCACCTCGGGCGGCGCGTCCCGCACCACGCCCATGCCGCCATGCAGCTGCGCGCAGCGATCGGCCACGCGATGCGCGGCCTCGGTCGCGAACAGCTTGGCCATCGACGCCTCACGCGAGACACGGGCGGCACCCTGGTCCTTCAGCCAGGCCGCGCGATAGACGAGCAGCGCTGCGGCATCGACATCCACCGCGCTGTCGGCGATGGCGGCCTGGGTCATCTGCTGGTCCATCAGGGGCGCGCCGAACAGGTGGCGGCTTTTCGCGCGCGCCAGGGACAGCGCCAGGCCGCGCCGCGCGAAGCCCAGGGCGGCGGCCCCCACCGTGGCCCGGAACACGTCCAGTGTCGCCATCGCCACCTTGAAGCCATCGCCCGGGGCGCCGATGCGGTGGCTGTCGGGCACGCGCACATCGTCCAGCGCGATGGTGGCGAGCGGGTGGGGTGCTGCGACCTCGATGCGGGCGACGATGCGCACCCACTCCGCCGGCAGCCAGAAGCAGGTCAGGCCACGCGCGCCCGGCGCCTCGCCGGAGCGGGCGAAGACGACATAACCGCCGGCGATGCCGCCATTGCTGACCCAGGTCTTTTCGCCGCGCAGGATCCAGCCCGCCCCGTCACGCGTGGCGGTGGTGGCCATGGCGGCGACGTCGCTGCCGGCATCGGCCTCGCTGAGCGCGAAGGCGGCCAGCGCGCGGCCGGCCTGGACGTCGGCCATGAAGGCCTGGGCGGGCGGGCAGCCGAACAGGCTCATCGGCCCGCAGCCCAGCCCCTGCATGGCGAAGGTGAAATCCGCCAGGCCGGAATGCCGGGCCAGGATGTCGCGCGCGATGCACAATGCGCGCACGTCCAGCGGGGCTTGCGTCGCGCGGAGCAGGCCGCCCTCGCCCATCGACGCCGCCAGCGCCCGGGTGCTGCCGTCGGCGTCATGCTCATCGGTCAGCCGCGCCGCGTGGATGGAGGCCCAGGCCTCGACCTCGGCGGCGCAGGCGTGGTGGGCGGGCTCGAAGAAGGGCCAGTCGTCAATCATGCTGGAACACCGGGCGCTGCTTCGCCACGAAGGCGTCGTAAGCG
>JACMRO010000354.1 GCA_014376425.1 Rubritepida sp. | reverse complement strand
GCAATGCCTTTCCGCGCAGGATTCGTTCGTCCCTTGTCAGGATGCAATAGCATCCTCCCGGCGGCCCGGCCTTTCCTGCCCAAAAAGTCCTTCGCCCACCCTCAGCCGCCAGTTCTTCAGCAGCCTGCTAGGCCTGCGGGCGGGAGGCGGCAAGCCGGCGCAGTGCGACCATGGTGATGAAGGCGAGCGCGATCAGCACGACCTGCGTCGCCGGCCGCGGTGCCAGCGCCAGATCGAGATTGGCGGCGAAGATGCGTGCGGCCGGCAACCGGGTGAAGTTGTCGTACCAGAGGAATTCGAGGCCGGCGGTAGCCGCCCCGGCGGCCAGGCTCAGCCCCGCCAGCGCCCATAGTCGCAGGCTGGCCGGCAGCGGCAGCAGCCGCCAGCCCAGCAGCCACGCCAGCAGCCCCGCCATCATCAACGGTTCGGAGGCGTTGGACTTCGCCTGGATAACGGCATGCAGCACCGCCAGCACGGCGATGGGGAAAACCAGCCGGTGCAGCCGCTTCCAGCCCCGCCCCAGCCCGCGCACCCAGGCATCGGACGAGGTGACGGCCAGCACGAGCAGGCCCAGCACGGCGGCAAAGCCGATGGTCAGGTAGAAACGCAGCGCGATCTCGCTGGCGATTTTGCCGATCATCCCCTGCTGGTCGAGGACGTAGAGCGCGAAATGCGCGAGAACCCAGAACACGGCGCCCAGGCCGATCATCCGGCGCAGCTGCAGCAGCCTGGACCAAGCCAGCAGCTTGCCGGCCGGGGTCACGGCCAGGCTTAGCAGCAGAAAGCGCAGCGCCCACCGGCCGGTGAACTGGGTGGTCTCCTTCAGCGGCTCGGGGCCGAAGCCGTCGATGGCGATGCCGGCGGCGAAATACAGCGCCGGCGCCAGCAGCAGCGCGATGACGGCGATGCGCAGCGCGCTGAGCCGGCCGCCCCGGTCGCGCCAGGGGGTGAAGAAATCGGCGCCAGGCCAAAGCGCGTCGCGCAACGTGACCGGCACGGCGCTACGCCCAGCCCCGGTCGCGGATCGCCTGAGCTACGCGCGCGGTCTCGTCCAGCGCGGCACGCGGCGGCGGCAGCGGCTGGCCCTGCCAGGCGGCCAGGCCTGCCGCCTGCAGCTGTGCCGCCATGGACCGGTGGCGCGGGCCCAGGCCGCCGGGGTCGGCCATCAGGATCGGGGTCGTGGTGATCAGTGCCTCCGACAGCATGGAGATGGAATCGGCGGTGACGACCAGCCGGTCCGCCAGGGCCAGGATGGCCCGGAACGGGTTGGGCCCCGGGTCGCCCCAACGGTGCAGATAGTGTGGCGTGCCGGCCAGTGCCAGCGCGACCGCATCGGCGGGGGGGGGGCCGGGGCGGGGGGGGGGGGGGGGCATGGGGCCGGCGGTCGCCGGACGGATCGCCGCGCAGGCGGCAGGCGCGGGCAGCGTGGCGGCCACCACCTCCCGCCGCACCGGTCCCGCCGCCGCTGATGCGGTCGCGCTGGCACTGGCCGGCACGCCACACTATC
>JACMRO010000353.1 GCA_014376425.1 Rubritepida sp. | reverse complement strand
GGTCGGCGGGTCGAGGAAGTGGAGCGCGAGCTGATCCTCGAGACGCTGGGCCGGTGCCTGGGCAACCGCACCAGGGCCGCGGAAATCCTCGGCATTTCCATCCGCACCCTGCGTAACAAGCTGCATGAATATCGTGGCCAGGGCGTCGCCGTGCCGCCGGCCGCCAGCCAACTTCTCCCAGGAGAGATGATGCCGGCACCGTTTGCCTTGACCGGTGCGGGCTGATGCCGGCCTGGCTGTCGCGCATCCGGATCGGGTCCGACGTCGTCCTCGTCATCGGCGTTCTGCTGGTGCTGACCATCCTGGTGGTGCCCCTGCCGCCGGTGCTGCTGGACGCGGCGCTGGCCATCAACATCACCGTCTCGGTGCTGATTTTGATGGTGGCATTGCTGCTGGTGAAGCCGCTGGAGTTCGCCTCGTTTCCGCAGATCCTGCTGATCACCACACTGTTCAGGCTCGGGCTGAACGTGGCGACCACGCGCTCCATTCTGGCCGACGGCCATGAGGGGCCCCAGGCGGCGGGCAATGTGGTGGCGGCCTTCGGCGGCTACCTGATGGCCGGCGACATCGTGGTGGGCATGATCGTCTTCGCCATTCTGCTGCTGGTGAACCACGTGGTGGTGAGCGAGGGCGCGGGGCGCGTGGCCGAAGTGTCGGCGCGCTTTCACCTCGACAGCCTGCCCGGCAAGCAGATGGCGATCGATGCCGACCTGAATGCCGGCACCATCGACGAAAAACAGGCCCGCGCGCGCCGCAAGGAATTGGAGGAGGAGAGCAGCTTCCATGGCTCGATGGATGGCGCCGCGAAATTCGTGAAGGGCGACGCCATCGCGGGTCTGGTGTCGACCTTCATCAACCTGCTGGGCGGCCTCGGCATTGGGTTGCTGCGGCACTCCATGCCATTTGGTGAGGCCATCGAGACCTACAGCATCCTCACCGTGGGCGACGGGCTGGTGGGGCAGATTCCCGCGCTGCTGGTCAGCGTTGCCGCCGCCATCGTGGTGACGAAAGCGGCCGGCGAGGACCGCGCCGACGTGCAGATGGCGCGCGACCTGGGCGGCTGGAAGCCGCTGGCCGTCGCGTCGATCATTTCGGGCCTGATGGGGGTGCTGCCCGGCATGCCGCTCATCCCCTTCGCGCTGCTCGCCGGCGGCACCGGCACGGCCGCCTGGTTGCGCCGCAAGAAAGACATGGCCGAGGCCGCACCGGAAGCACCGCTGCCGCTACCCGAGAGCGAGCAGCCGGTCAGCCAGGTGTTGCGGATGGACCTGCTGCGGCACGAACTGGGCTACGGGCTGCTGTCCCTGGCGGCCGGCGATGCGCCCAAGCTGACCGAGCAGATCCGCGGCCTGCGCCGCGCCATCGCGCAGGAGATGGGCTTCGTGCTGCCGTCGATCCGCATCCAGGACAATCTGGAGCTGCCGCCCGACACCTACATCGTTCGCGTCAAGGAGATCGAGGCCGGGCGCGGCCAGTTGCGGCCGCCCATGCTGCTGGCGATCGACCCCAATGGCGGCGTGCCCGATCTGCCTGGCGAGCGCACCACCGAACCCAGCTTCGGCCTGCCCGCACTGTGGATCGAGGAGCGGCTGCGCGAGGAAGCCCTTGCCCGCGGTGCCACGGTGGTGGACGTGCCAGGCGTACTGGCGACTCACCTGACCGAGATCGTGCGCGAGCACATGGCGGAGCTGCTGAGCTTTTCCGAGACGCAGAAGCTGCTGGATGAATTGCCAAAGGATCAGCAGAAGCTGGTCTCCGACCTGATCCCCAGCCAGGTCGGCGTTTCGGCCTTGCAGCGCGTGCTGCAGGCACTGGTCAGCGAGCGCGTCTCGATCCGAGACATGGCGACGATCCTGGAGGGCGTGCAGGAGGCGCTGGCCGCCAACATGCGCACCCTGCCCGGCATGCTGGCGGTGGTGCGGGCCAAGCTGGCGCGACAGATCAGCGAGGCGGCGCGCGGCACGGGCACACATGTGCCGCTCATCACCCTCAGCCCCGAATGGGAGGTGGCGTTCAGCGAGGCGCTGGTCGGGCCGCCGGAGGATCGGCAGCTGGCGATGGAAACCTCCAAGCTGCAGGAGTTTCTGGGCCGGCTCCGCACCCTGCTGGAACAGGCGGAGGAGCAGGGCGAGAACGCGGTGCTGCTGTGCTCGGGCGGGCTGCGGCCGCATCTGCGTGCGATCGTCGAGCGGTTCCGGCCGGCGACGTCGGTGCTGGCGCAGCAGGAGATCCATCCACGCGTGCGCATCCGCACGCTGGGCGTCATCTGAATGCGGCTATCGACATTCCGCGCGCCAAGCATGAACGCCGCCATGGCGCAGCTGCGCGCGGCACTCGGTGACGACGCGGTGTTGCTGCAGACCCGGCAGGGCCGGCACGGCGTGGAGATCACCGCGGCCGCGCCGGAAGACGCCGATGACGAGCCCTGGATGGTCGAGCCGGTGGCACGGCCCGAGGCGACGCCCCTGCTGGCCCCGCTCCCCGCGGGGCCCTTGGTCCTCGTCGGTACCCCCGGCGCGGGCAAGACGCTGAGCTGCGTGAAGCTGGCAACGCGCCATGTGCTGGCGGGCCGTTCGCCGCTGGTGGTCACCACTGATGTCGAGCGCGCCGGCGCGGTCGAGCAGCTGGCCGCCTTCGCCCGCGTGCTGGGCATCGTCTTCGCCGTGGCGACGACGCGCCGCGCGCTGGAAAAAGCCCTGGCCCGCGCGGCTCCGGGACAGGCGGTGCTGGTCGACACGGCCGGCTGCAATCCTTTCGACCCGGCCGCGGCGCGCGGGTTGATGACGCTGATCGAAGGGGTGGGGCAGGGGGTTCTGGTGCAGCCCGCCGGCCTGTGCCCCGAGGAAGCGCGCGAGGAGGCACGCGCCTTCCACGCGATGGGGGTGCGCCACCTGCTGCCGACGCGGCTGGACGTGGCGCGGCGTATCGCCGGCACGCTGGCGGCGGCCCGGGTGGGGCTGGCGCTGACGGAGGGTTCGACCGGGCCCGACCCGGTGCGGGGGTTGGCGCCGATCACGGCGGAATGGCTGGAAGGGCGGAGCTGATGGGACGGGTGATCGGGGTGGCCTCGGGCAAGGGGGGCGTGGGCAAGACGGTGCTGGCCATCGGCCTGGCGCAGGCGCTGGGCGCGCTGCTGATCGACGCCGATCTGGGGCTCGCGAATGTCGATGTGCAGCTTGGCCTGCCGGCCGGGCCGGACCTGGGACATGTGCTGGCGGGGCTGGCACTGGTCGATGCGGTGCGGCCGCATCCGGCCGGCTTCCATGTGCTGACCGGACGCTCGGGCAGCGGCGCGTTGGCGGCGCAGGGGGCTGGCGCCCTGGCGCCGGTGCTGTCCGCCGCCCGGGCGCGATTTGCCGACACCGTGCTGGATATCGGCGCCGGGGTGCAGGCGGCTCAGCGCGGCATGCTGGCGATGGCGGATTTGGCGCTCATCGTGGCTACGGAGGAGCCAACGAGCCTGACGGATGCTTACGCCGTGCTGAAGCTGTTGCGGCGCGACCGGCCAGGGGCGCAGGCGCGGGTGGTGGCGAATATGGCGGGCGGCGCCGCGGGGCTGCGCGTGTGGCAGGTGCTCGATGGCGTAGCGCGCAATTTCCTGGGTGCGGGCGTGGATTACGCCGGTGGTGTGCGGCGCGACACCAAGGTGGCGGATGCGATCCGGCATCGGCAGCCGCTGCTGCTGCGCCACCCCGGCAGCGGCGCGGCGGCCGATATCCGGGCGCTGGCGGCAGGGC
>JACMRO010000352.1 GCA_014376425.1 Rubritepida sp. | reverse complement strand
GCCCCTGGGCCGAGACGGCGGCGTTGCAGGCGCGGACAACCGCATCGAGGGTAGATTTCTCGTGTCCGGCATAGCCCATCACCGCCTCCACCAGGTTCGGCACCAGGTCGTGCCGCTGCTTGAGCTGAACGTCCACATCCGACCAGGCCTGATTGGTAGTCTGCCGGAGGGCGACGATGCAATTGTAGATTCCGCTGGCCACCAGCGCCACAAGGACGACGACCCCTACAAGGATGGCCATGGTGATCAGCGCGGTGATCATGGGATTCTCCGCGGTTCCGGCCGCCTAACGCATGCGGGTGGCAGCCGTCACGGGCGGGGCAAGGTTGAGCGCACCTTCCAGCGTGTAACCGAGTTCGACACTGGCCCGCCGTACCCAGACCTGCCGAAGGTCGAACAACGGCACGGCGCAGCCGGCATCCAGCACCAGCCGCTGCGCCTCCGCCCACAGCGCCATCTGCCGCGGTCCCGCCGCCTCGGCCCATGCCGCGACGATTTGTTCGTCGGCGGCAGCGCAGTGGGCGAAGTTCAGACTCATCGTGGGCCGGCCGGGGGCCGCGCTGGAGTGGTAGAATTGGGTCAGGTAGCTATCCGCCACCGGGTAACGCGCGGCGCCGTAGAAGGTCAGCTGGCTCAGATTTTCGCGGATGCGGGCGTGATAGGTCGCGTGCTCGACCACATCCATCTCAAGGCGGATATTCGCCCGGCGCAGCTGCGCCTGGATCACCTCCATGATCGGTAGCTGTGCGGTGATGGAGGAGACAACCGCGCGCAGCGTGATGCCCTGCCCGTGCCCTGCCTCAGCCAGCAGCGACCGCGCCCGCACCGGGTCGGATGCAAAGCGCGGCACGTCCTGCGTCGCGCCCAGATAGCCGGGCGGTACCACGCTGGGCCACGGCGTCGCCACATCCGTGCCGACGAAGCGGGCGACGGCCATCGGGTCCACCGCATGCTGCACCGCGCGCCGCACCCTGGGGTCGGTCAGCGGCGGAGACTGGGTATTGATCAGAAGGGTGCGGAACTCGCCAGGGCCGAACACATCCACCACCGTGTTGGGCTGGGTGCGCATCCGCTCCACCCAGCGCTGCTCCCGCCGGCCGGAGATCAGGTCCAGTTCGCCGGCCGTGAAGGCCAGTTCGCGCGTCTGGTCGGAGTTGATGAACCGCACATCCACGCCGGCGAGCGCGGGCGCGCCGCGGAAATGCCCAGAATGGGGCGCAAGCCTCACCCGGCCAGGCGTCGCTGCCTCCATGCGGAAGGGACCGGTGCCGACGCCACGCTCATTGACGATCATGCCGCCATGGTAGTTCGCGAACAGCCCCAACAGACCGGGCACCGGCGTCGCCATGCGCACCCTGACAGTGCGCGCATCCAGCTCAGTGATCTCGGCCATCGCGCGATAGTCGGCGGCGAAGCTGCTGCGGGCGGGGTCTGCTGCGCGGCGCAGTGAGGCTGCGACCACCGCCGCATCCAGCAGGCTTCCGTCATGGAAGCGAACGCCCTCGCGCAGGCGGAATGTCAGGGTCAGCCCGTCATCGGATGGGGTGACGCTTTCGGCCAGGTCAGGCTCCAGCGCGGCGGGGTCGGCACTGCCGGGCGGGAAGCGCAGCAGGCCGTCGAACATCATGGCCGCGGTGCCCTTATCCTGCGTCGCCGTGGCGCGATGCGGGTCTAGGCTGCCAGGGTCCTGCCCGTTGGTGCCGATGCGCAGGGTCTGCGCCGCGGCGGGCAGGGCAAGAAGAAGAGCCAGCAGGAGCTTGGGGATCATGCCTTGCAGGATGCCGCGCATCGCTTCACGCTCGCAAGCGATGGATGTGTTCGACATAGCGGTGATCGGCGGCGGCATGCTGGGCAGCGCAATCGGCTGGGGCTGCGCGACGCGCGGCGCACGGGTGGCGGTGCTGGATGGCGGCGACGTGGCGTTGCGCGCCGCGCGCGGAAATTTCGGCCTGGTGTGGAGCCAGGGAAAGGGTGTGGGCATGCCGGCCTATGCCGCCTGGACGCAGGACTCGCTCGCGGCATGGCCCGCACTGGCGGAACGCATCTCGGGCCTGGCAGGGCGCGATGTGGGCTACCGCGGCCATGGCGGCGTGGTGTTCTGCCTGGGCCATGCGGAACTGGAAGCCCGGCGCGACGAGGTCCGTAGGCTGCACAATCTCGGCGCCAACCGTCTGCGCATGCTGGACCGTGATGAGTTGATGGAACTGATGCCCGGCTGCCCGCTGGGCGAGGAAGTGACGGGCGCCAGTTACGAACCCAGCGACGGCCATGCCGACCCGCTGACCCTGCTGCGTGGCTTCGCGGCCGGGTTGCGCGCAGCGGGCGCCGCGCATCTGCCCGGCGCCGAGGTGTCGCGGATCGAGGCGGGGGCGCATTACACGGCGCATTACACGGCGCACCGGGCGGATGGTGGCGTGGTGGCAGCGCGAAAGCTGGTCATCGCCGCCGGCCTGGGCACCCCTCGGCTCACGGCCATGGTAGGCCTGGACGTTCCGGTCCGCCCGGTGCACGGGCAGAACCTCGTCACCGAACGCCTGCCCG
>JACMRO010000351.1 GCA_014376425.1 Rubritepida sp. | reverse complement strand
GCGGGGATCGCCGACAGCACGGGAATGCCCGCCGCCGCCGCGAAGGCCTGCGCCTCCCCGGTGCCGTCATCCTTGTTGATGACCATGCCGGCCACGCCGACGTTGCCGCCCATCTTGCGGAAGTAGTCGACCGCCGAGCAGACGTTGTTGGCGACATACAAGGATTGCAGGTCATTGGAGGCGACCACGATCACCTTCTGGCACATGTCCCGGGCGATCGGCAGGCCGAACCCGCCGCAGACGACGTCGCCGAGAAAGTCGAGCAGGACATAGTCGAAACCCCAGTCATGGAAGCCCAGCTTCTCCAGCAGCTCGAAGCCGTGGATGATGCCGCGGCCGCCGCAGCCGCGGCCGACCTCCGGGCCGCCCAACTCCATGGCGAAGACGCCGTCGCGCTTGAAGCAGACATCGCCGATGGCCACCGGCTCGCCAGCAGCCTTCTTGCGGCTCGAGGTTTCGATGATGGTGGGGCAGGAGCGGCCGCCGAACAGCAGCGAGGTGGTGTCGCTCTTGGGGTCGCAGCCGATCAGCAGTACGCGCTTGCCCTGCGCCGCCATCATGCAGCTCAAATTCGCCAGGGTGAAGGATTTGCCGATGCCGCCCTTGCCGTAAATGGCGATGACCTGCGTCTTGGACTTCGATTCGCCGACCAGGATGCCGTCGGGCTCAACCGCCGCTTCGGCCCGCAGCGCATCGGTCATCGTCGATTTCGCGGGGAAGGCATTCATGCGGCAACTCTCCAATCGAGGACCATCTTCAGGCAGGCGGGGTCGGTGAAGGCGGTGCGGTAGACGTCGTTCACATCGGCCGGGCGGCCGCTGTGGGTGATCAGGCCGTCGAGCGCCAGGCGTCCATCGGCCAGCATGGCGTTGACGGTCACCAGGTCCTGCGGCTGCCATTCGGCGGCAATGCGGATACGCACCTCGCGCATGAAGGCGGGCGGAAAGGGAAAGGAGAGGCGGTCGCTGTAGAAGCCGGCCAGCACGATCTCGTGCCGTGGCGCCAGGCGCAGGATAAGCTTTTCCAGCAGGGACGAGTCGCCGCTGACATCGACGATGCCGCGGTAATCCTGCCGCGTATCCCCGGCGGGGTCGATCACCTGATAGCCGCGGGCGCCCTCGCGGCGGTCTGCCTGGGTCTCCCACACGGTGGGCGCGCCGCCATGCGCCACGACCAGCCGCGCCAGAAGCCGGCCCAGCACGCCGTGGCCGACGATGAGTTCGGGCAGCGCATGTCCGGCCAGGGCGTGTTGGGCCGTGCCGGCCAGCGCCAGCAGCACGCCGTCCCGCTCCATTCCGTCCGCGAGGCGGGTGGCGCGGCTACCTGGCACCACCAGGCGCGCCGCGGCGCCACCGAACAACCCGCGCACATCGCCGAAGCAGCGCGCGCCGGGCACGAACACCCTGCTGCCCACGGCATGGCCGGACGCAGCACCTGCATGGCTCACAAGCCCGACCGATTCGTAGCCGGGCACCAGCGGGTAACCCATGCCCGGGAAGTGCGGCATCTTGCCGGACCAGAGCAGCCGCTCCGTCCCTGTGGAGATGCCCGACCATTCGATGTCCACCACCACGTCAGCCTCGGTCGGAAGGTTGAGCGCCAAACGGCTCAACTCCAACTTCTCCGGCTCTCGCAGCAGAACTGCTATCGTGTCCACCTGGTCTTCTCACCCCTTCTTATCGTTGTGACACTAAAACGATGCAGCGAAGTGTCAAGCAAATTGGACACTTTAATCTGTCCAATTACGAAGTCGCCTGGATGAGCTGCGTTTGCAGCGGTGTGGCCGTCCGCAGCAGGCGCGAACGGCCGAACCCGGCCTGGCGCAGCATGCGCATCAGCACGGCGGGGCTGCGCGCTCGGCCGCTTCCCATCGCATGCAGGTAGAAATTGAAGTAGGCGGCGCCCATCGCCTCGGCGCCCACTGTCCCGGCCATGGGTTCGCCCAGCAGAAGGCAGCCGCCCGGCGGCAGGGCGGCGTGCGCCCGGCCCAGCAACGCCTGCGCCCGGTCATCGTCATGGTCATGCACCACGCGCACCAGCGAGATCACATCCGCACCGCCGGGCAACGGATCGGCGTGGAAGTCGCCGCCGTGAAAGCTGGTCCGCTGCGCCATGCCGGCGGCGCCGAGTCGCGCCCGTGCCAGCGCCATCACCGGCGGCAGGTCGAACAACTGCAAGCCCAGTGCCGGATGCCGCTCACCGGCTGACTGCAGGAACGCACCCGCACCGCCGCCGACATCCATAAGGACTTTATGCTTGGACAAATCATAGGCATCGAGGATTCCCGCCGCCACCAGCGGCTGACTGGCCGCCATCAGCGCGGAGTAGGGGGCGGTGTCCTCAGCGCCCAGCCCAGGCCGCCGGCCACCATCGGCATAGCCCCAGAACCGGCCCAGCGCACCGCCCCCCCCCTCGCCGCGCAGCATTGCCAGCGGGTCCGTCATATCGGCGTAGAGCATGGCGTGGTGGCGGACCATTTCTGCGATCGCCACGTTGCCGACCATGGGGCCGCCCAGCGGGCCGAGGCCGTAACCACCCTGGCGATGTTGCGCCAGCCCCAGGGCTGCCGCGGCCTCCAGCAGCTGTTCGGCGGCGCGCGGGGACAGGTTGAGCCGGCCCGCCAGCGCGTCCAACTTCTGCGGTCCCTCGGCCAGGATGGCGAAGAGGTCGAGCTGGACGCAGGCGCTCAGGATCTGCGAATAGACGAAGCCCGCCGCGAGGTCGAAGAGCGACGCCGCCCGTTGCCGCGACATCGCCCGCGTGGCCCAGAAACCCCCGGCCCAACGCCGGAAATCCGGCCGCGCGACCATCCGGTCACGGAACCGCAGCACCAATTCAGGCAGTCGCATTCAGGCGGCGCGGACGGCCAGGCTGCGTGGCACCAGGCGCTTCGATTCGCCCAGGATGATGGCCTGCAGATCGGCGGCACCCGGGCAATCCGGAATCGCCTCCACCGCCGCTTGGGCCAGGCTGCGCAACCGGGCCAGCGCACCGTCCAGCCCCAGCTCGCGGACGGCGTTGGGCCGGCCCAGCGCTTCGTCCTGATGCGCCGGCTTGCCAAGCTCGTCCCGTTCCGCCACCGCGTCGCCGATGTCGTCGGCGACTTGATAGGCTTCGCCCAGCTTGGCGCCGAGCGGCCGCCACCGCTCGGGGTCCGCGCCCATCGCCGCGGCGCCGGCAGCAGCTGCGCCGGCGAAGAGCGCGCCGGTCTTGCTGCGGTGGTACATCGCCACATCCACTTTAGGTTCACATTCCCAGGCCTGCCCGGCGACGATTCCGAATGGCGCCCCCACGCTTTGCGCCACGATCCGCAGCACGGCGCCAGCCTTCTGGCCCTGGCCGGGCCGTGCGGCGGCGCGGCCTATCAGGTCGAACGCCAGCACGATCAACGCGTCGCCGGCCAACAGCGCCACCGGCTCACCGTATACCTTGTGCACGCTCGGGCGGCCGCGCCTGGTGGCGGCGTTGTCGAAGCAGGGCATGTCGTCATGCACCAGGCTGGCGCAGTGCAGCAATTCGATCGCCGAAGCGGCGGCGAAGGCCAGCTCCATATTGCCATGGCCGCAGGCGGCGGCGGTGGCCAGGCAAAGGCGTGGCCGCACACGGGCGCCACCGGGGGAGACGGCATGGTTCATGGCGCGCGCCAGCAGGGGCGGGGTCAGGCCACCTTCCGGGTCACCCAGCGCGCGGGCCAGGATGGTCTCGATGCGCTGTAGGGTGTTCATGTTCTGGGCTCCGCTGTCAGGAAAGCCTACACGCAAACGAAACGAACTGTCACGCGGATTAGACAGTGGCCGGCGGTCGCACACATTGCTAGAATAAAGTTATGAGCAAACCTGTTGCCCGCATCCACCGGCCGCTACGCTCGGCCATGCAGTCCGGCGCCGCTTGCCTGAGCGGGTGGGTGCTGGAATTCGCGCCCGACATCCGCCCCAGGCTGGACCCGGTGACCGGCTGGTCCGGCGGCCTGGGCACTGAGCAGCAGCTGCGCCTGCGCTTCGCCACGCGCGACGCCGCCGAAGCCTATGCCCTGGCGCAAGGACTGGCCTACACGGTCGAAGAGCCGCCCGCTGAACGGCCCATCCGGCCAAAGGTGTATGCTGACAACTTCAAATACGGCCGGGCCGAGAACTGGACCCACTGACGGCCACCGAATGTGCCCATAGCTCAGCTGGATAGAGCAGGAGCCTTCTAAGCTTCAGGCCGGTGGTTCGAGTCCACCTGGGCACGCCATGACTGCCACGCACGCAAACCCCACCCGCGCTTCCGTCGGCACCCCGAACAGGACGGTATGTCGTGCGGGCAGCCCGCCCGGAAAGTGCTTCACGTATTCCGCGTTGCAGGTGGCGTAATCCGCGCGGTCACTGAGCAGCATGGTCACCTGGACCACGTGCTCCAGCCCGCTGCCAGCCTCCCGCAGCAGCGCATCCACGAAAGTCAGCGCGTTGCGTACCTCCTCCTCCGGCGTCGCGCCGCGGTGCACGCCGCGCGCCGGGTCATGCGGCGCCGAATGGCCCGACACCCAGACCATGCCGCCCGCCCGCACCGTCCGGCTGAACGGACGCGCCTCGCCCGGCCCGGGCTGCCCGAAGAATTCCACCGCCATCTCCACCATGATATTACCGAACGGTGCTCCATCCCCGCTCCCACCGCCACGCCCCATGAGCTTCTTTGGCTTGCCGCACGGTCCCGCCACCGGCCGCGTCGGGTTGCTTGGGGTACCGTTCGATTGCGGCACGCACCCCTGGCGCATCGGCGCGCGGCATGGACCCGAGGCGGTGCGCGCCGCATCGCGCCTGGTGCCGCGCTTCCATCCCAGCCATGGCGACCGTGACGTGGCCGGCCTGCTGGGTGCGGTCGATTGCGGCGACGTGGCCGGCATCACCCCGGGCCGCCTGGCGGCGGCGCACCCCCTGATCGAAACCGCCGCCGGCGCGATCCTGGCGGCGGGCGCCATCCCGATTGGCGTCGGTGGCGATGGCGCCGTCTCGCTGCCGTTGATGCGCGCCGCCGCGCGCGCCCATCCCGGCCTGATAGCCCTGCATGTGGACAGCCACACCGACGCCTATCCTTACGATCCGGCCGACCCTTATGACGCCTCCAACCAGTTCAGCCACGCGGCCGAGGAGGGCGTGATCGATGCCCGCCGCTCCTGGCATGTCGGCATTCGCGGATTCACCAGCCGGCAAGGCGTGCTGGCACATGCCGCGGCGCTCGGCTTCACGGTGCTGACGACCGACGAGCTGCTGCGTCGCGGCCTGGCCCAGGCCATGGCGGAATTCGCCGATGTCGCCGCCGGCCGGCCAGTCTATCTGTGCTGGGACATGGATGTGTTCGACCCGTCGGTCGCGCCTGGGGTCTGCACCCCCGCCTGGGGCGGCTTGTCGGCGCGCGAAGGCATCGCGTTAATGCGCAGTCTTTCGGGGCTGAACATCGTGGCGTTGGACTTCAATACCGTCAGCCCGCCGCAGGATGTGCAGGGGATGGCCGCGCTGCTCTGCGCGCACATGATGATGGAGGCGATGCTCGTCCTGGGTCAGAGCATCTTGCGGTAAACCAGGAAGCCCGCGTGTTCGGCCACCTTGTCATACAGCGTGCGCCCGGCGGTGTTGGTGGTGTGCGTCTGCCAGTACACCCGGTCGCCGCCCGCGGCGCGCGCGGCGTCGTACACGCCCTGGATCAGCGCCCGCCCCACGCCCTGGCCGCGGGCCTCGGGCGCGGTGAACAGGTCGCGCAAGTAACAATCGGGGCACACGGTGATGGTGCTGCGGTGCCAGAGGTAGTGCACCAGGCCGATCAGCCTGCCGTCGCGCTCGGCGACCAGCGCGTGCATCGGCTCCAGCGCGTCGTGGAAGCGCTGCCAGGTCAGGCGGCTGATCGCCTCGGGCAGGGCAGTGGCGCCGTCACGGCCGTAGAAGCCGTTGTAGCCGTTCCACAGCGGCAGCCAGGCGTCGAAATCACCAGGGCGCGCCGGGCGGATCACCGCCGCTTCTCCAGCACCACGCCATCGGCATGCAGCTGCGCGATTTCCTCCGCCGAGAAGCCATGCGCGGCCAGCACGCTGTTGGTGTCCTGGCCGAATTTCGGCGGCGCGCGATGCGTGCCGCCCGGCGTGCGGGACAGCTTGATGGGGGTGCCGAGCGCGCGGAAGTCACCCAGCTCGGTCACCATCTCGCGATGCGCGGTGTGCTCGGCGGCCAGCGCCTGGTCGACATGGGTAACTGGGCCGGCGGGCAGGCCGGCGGCCAGCATGCGCGGGCACAGCGCGAACCCGTCCTCCTGCGCGAAACGATCGTCCAGCAGCGCGGTCAGCGCCTCGCGGTTGGTCACCCGGCCGCCATTGGTGGCGAAGCGCGGGTCGGCCGCCACCTCCGCCATGCCGAGGAAGTCGCACAGCTTGCGGAACGCCACGTCATTGCCCACGCCCATGAAGATGTCGCAGGTCCTGGTCTTGAAGGTGGAATAGGGCGCCAGGTTGGGGTGCGGGTTGCCGGTGGCGACTGGGCGCTTTCCGTTCAGCAGATGATTGGCCGCATGCGGGTGCAGCAGTGCCAGGCCGCAGTCGTGCAGCGTCATGTCGAGATACTGTCCCAGCCCGGAGGCGTGCCGCTCATGCACCGCCATCAGGATTGCGATGGCCGAATACAGCCCGGTGCCCAGATCGACGATCGGCGTGCCCATCCGCGTCGGGCCGGAGGTGGCCGTGCCGTTGATGGACATCAGGCCGACGATGGCCTGGACGATGGCGTCGTAGCCCGGCGCGCCGCCCAGCGGGCCGGTGGCGCCGAAGCCCGAGACGCGGCAGTGGATCAGGCGCGGGAAGCGTTCGGCCAGCACTGCCTCATAGCCCAGGCCCCATTTTTCCATGGTGCCCGGCTTGAAATTCTCGATCAGCACGTCCGCACCTTCCAGCAGTCGCAGCAGGACTTCGCGCCCGGCGGGCTGGGCCAGGTCCAGCCCCACGCTGCGCTTGTTGCGGTTGACGCCGATGAAGTAGCTGGCGTCGCCCCGATCCTCCCCTGACGGATGGAACGGAGGCCCCCAGTCGCGCACCTCGTCGCCCATCGGCGGTTCGAGCTTGATGACCTCGGCGCCATGGTCGCTGAGGATCATGGTGCAGTACGGGCCGCCCAGCACCCGCGTGAGGTCGATGACCTTGAGCCCGGCCAGCGCCCCGGGGCCGCGCGCCAGGCCGCGCCCGGTGCCTGCCTCATTGGCTGCCATGTCCATCGCGTCGCCCCCTGTTCGTTGCAGGCAGGATGCGGCAACCCCCCGGCTTTGTCGAACCGGCGCGGCCACGCGAGTGTGACTTGCTTGTCCGAATTCGGCAGGACTAGCTCTCGTCCAGTCAAGCACCCGGCTCACGCAAGAATGGCCGGTGGTTCAACAGTCATGATGGGAGAATTCGAATGGAGCGTCGCCATCTGGCGTCCGTGGCCCTGGCGGCCGCGCTGCCCGCCCTTGCCCGGGCCGAGCCCTTCCAGGCAGCGGGCGATCCGCCGCTGAGCTTCGCCTACCGCCAGACGACGGTGGCCGAGGGGCCGGGGCACCCCTGGTCGATCGCCTGGCTGCCGGACGGCACGGCGCTGGTGACCGAACGCCCGGGCCGGCTGCGTGTGATCCGGGCGGGCCGGCTGGAGCCCGCGACCATCACCGGCACGCCGCCCGTCCTGCTGGCGGCCGAGCGCGGCCTGGTCTTCCAGTCCGGCCTGTTCGAGGTTTCGCCGCACCCGAACTTCGCCCAGAACCGGCTGCTCTACATGATCTACGCGCATGGCACGGCGCAGGACAACCGGCTGCGCCTGGCCCGCGCCACGCTGGAAGGCAATGCGCTGACCAACCTGCAGGTGCTGTTCGAGGCCAGCCAGGGCAAGCCGGACTTCCAGCATTACGGCGGCAAGATCCTGTGGCTGCCGGATGGCACCATGCTGGTCAGCGTGGGCGATGGCGGCAACCCGCCGGTGGCGGTGGAAGGGCGGCTGAGCCGGCTGAACGCGCAGGACCTCAACAGCCACCTGGGCAAGATCCTGCGGCTGCGCGACGACGGCACGGCGCCACCCGACAACCCGTTCATCGGCCGCCAGGGCGCCCGGCCGGAGGTGTTCTCCTATGGCCACCGCCATGTGCAGGGAATGGCGCGGCACCCGGACGGTCGCATCTTCGCCACCGAGCACGGTCCGCTCGGCGGCGACGAGCTTAACCTGATCACCGCCGGCGCCAATTACGGCTGGCCGCAGGTCGGCTGGGGCCGCGACTATGATGGCGGCACGCCGGTCGGCACCGGGCAGCGATCGGGTGCCGGCTTCACCGACCCCCTGCTGGTCTGGTTTCCCTCGGTCATCGGCGCGTCGGGGCTGATGGCCTATGACGGCGGGCGCTTCGGGGCATGGCGTGGCTCGCTCTTCGCCGGCGGGTTGGCGACGCAGGATGTCCGTCGCATCGCGATCGGCGCCAACGGCCAGGTCACGACGCATGAAAGCCTGCGCATCGGCCAGCGGGTGCGCGATGTGCGGCAGGGGCCGGACGGGCTGGTCTATGTGCTGACCGATGAGATTCACGGCCGGGTCTTCCGGCTGGAACCGGTGGTGGCCTGACCCTTTACGCTGCTAAGCGGCCTGGCCACGGCCCCAGATCCGGCCGCAGAATTCCGGGTAGGTCTCGGCCATCTCGTCACAGACCGGGCCGCGCAGCAGCGCCAGCTCGGCGTCGCCGGGCGGCGCGGTCTGCGGCGCCGCACCGGCATCGAAGTCGAAGCCGGTGGCGGCGCGTATGCTGTGCACCGTCTCGCCGGGATGCAGGCTCGCCAGGGTGAAGCGGGCGGCCACGGGGTCGAAGGCGAAGACGCATTTGCCGGTCACCAGCGCCTGCGCATGACCACGCCGGAAAACGCCGGGCGGGCTGACACCCGGCGCCGATACATGCGCCACGCGCTGCACCAGCACCCGCGGCGAATGCTCCTCCCTGAAAAGGATGGT
The DNA here is from genome assembly GCA_014376425.1 of Rubritepida sp. Taxonomy (GTDB): domain Bacteria; phylum Pseudomonadota; class Alphaproteobacteria; order Acetobacterales; family Acetobacteraceae; genus Rhodovarius. The sequence continues at coordinate 2,120 of JACMRO010000351.1, read as the reverse complement.
CCGGTGCGCCATCGGGTACATGAAGGCGCTGCCGAAGCTGCCGGGGAAGCGCACGCCCATGCCCGGCCAGTCGCCGGTGCCGATCAGGTTGAGGTTGGCCTGCCCGTCGATCTGCCCGCCACCCAGGAAGAACAGGTCGATCCGGCCCTGACCCGTCAGGTCGAACAACTCGCGCGTGCCCTCGGTGAAGGGGTTGCCGGAGCGCTTGTGCAGCAGCGACAGCCGCACGGGGTGGCCCAGCTTCGCCACCAGCCAGCAGGCGGCGGCGGGAATGGGCGAGGCGGCGCCGACGGCGATGTGGCGGGCCGGGCGTGCGGTCGGGTCCAGGATCAGCCGCGCCAGGGTGACGGCCAGCAATTCCTCGGGCGCGAAGCCCGGCCCGGAAGAGGGCCCAGGGGCAGTCACATCGGCGGGGGTCACGCCGCGCGCACCTGACCGAAGACCTCGCAGGCCATCCATTCGCCGAAGCCCGCATCAGTCTTCGCCATGCTGGCATATTCGGCGACATAGGCGGCATCGAAGCCGTATTCGTCGAGCAGCGCCGCCGGCCGGGCGCCGCGTTGGGCGATGGCCACGGCCTCGATGTAGGTCGCACTGATGGTACCGGGCGCCAGCCGCTCATCTTCGAGGAAATTGCCCTCCACGACCCTTTCCACCGTCACCAGCGCGCGTTGCGACGCGTGTGCCAGGGTGGCGCATTCCCGCCGCCGGCCGAGCCAGACGTTACCGTAGCTGTCGGCCATCACCGCGTGAAACGCGGCCACCTCAGGCGACAGGGCGGGGAGCAGCACGATCACATCGCCAAGCGGGCCGAACGGATTTTGCTGCACCACCCAATCCGGCCGGTGCGCCAGGATGTCGCTGCCGATCAGCCCGCGCAACGGCATGAAGGGCACGCCCTTTTCCGCCGCCTGCAGCATGGTGTGGATGGCCGGGCAGGTGGCGTCCCGCACCGTGATCGTGCCGGCCTTGAGCGCCGCGGTGAAGCGTGGCGCGAAACCCGCCTCGCCCAGCGACACGGCCGAGGTCTGCACCTCGGCCACGCAGCCGGCGCCGATCAGGATGTCAGTGGCGAAGCCGCTGACCGGCACGCCCAGCAGGCGCAGGCCGCGCGCGCCACCCCGGATCAGCGCCATGGCCAGTGCGACCGAGGGCAGCGAATTGTCCGGCGGCAATGCGAGTAGCGCGCCATCGGGCACACTGGCGGCCATGGCTTCGAGGCTGATCGGCGTCATCGGCGCATCTCCCTGCGCGGAGCCTACCGCGCCGCGCTTGGCCATGGCCAGCGCCCTACTGGGCGTTGATCTGCTCCCAGTGCTGCGACCCCTTCAGGTAGCCGTCGAGATACATGGGCGAGGTGTGCTTGGCATCCAGCGCCAGCATCTGACCGAGATACATGTCCGACATCGCGGCCTGGTAGCAGGCGATGGCGAACATCGAGCAGAACATCGCCTTGGCGCGGCCCTGCAGCATGTTGCCGATATCCGCGGGCCCGCCGGGTCGGTCCTTGTTGGCGCGGTAGAAGGCGGCGCGCTGCTTGGCGCCCGAGCCGAAACTGGAACTCTGGAAAGCGGAGAGAAACCCTTTGCCCGTTGAGTAGACGATCCCCGCCGCGCCGTTGGCGGCGGCACCAGCCCAGGTGGCGCCGACGCGACCGGCCTCGGCTGCAAAGTCGAATTTGCCGCGCATCCGGAAAACCTGGCAGCTGCCCTCCATGCCCAGCAGATAATTGTCCACATCCGTCAGCTGGACGCCGGCGCTGGTGGCATGCGCCAGGTTGAACACCCGTCTGCCCTCGACCTCGGTGATGATGGCTGCGTGGTTGCAGGTGGCCGATCCCTGGAAGGCGGCCGCCCCGCCCTGGGCGGCCGAGATCAGCGCCGGCAGTGCGGTCAGCACCTTTAACCCCTTCGCCGCGCCCTGGCCGACAGCCACGGCGTTGACGCCGTAGAAGAGCAGGAGGTCCCCCGCCTTGCACTTGGTCGCATTCAGGCTTGGCATTGCCGCTCCCAGTTTCGTGATTGCGCCACACTATCCGCCCCGGGCGGCGCGCTGTCACCCCAGCATCTTCACCAGCAACTCGGCGCTGCGGCCGTTGGCGATGGTGGCGGCCCGTGCGT
>JACMRO010000350.1 GCA_014376425.1 Rubritepida sp. | reverse complement strand
GACTATATCGCCCAACCCACCCTGGCGCTCTCCACCGTGCCGACGCTGGCGGCGGACGGGATTTCGCCCCGCCATGTCGATTTGCGCCCCTTCATCCTGTTCGGGCGTAGCGAGGTCACCACGGTCCCGGGTGGGCTGACGCGGGTGGCGTTGCGGGCCGGTTCGCTGGTGGTGAATTCAAGCCAGGGCGGCGGCACCAAGGACACCTGGGTGCTGGAGGACGCGGCGCCCATGTCGCAGGACGCTGCACCCATGTCGCAGGATATGGCGCCGGGCCTGATGACCCAGACGATGGGCGGCATGACGCAGATCCTGGGCGGCACGCGCTAAATGCTCAGCACCACCGCCGAATGCCTGTTCTGGTTGGGCCGCTACACCGAGCGTGCCGCCAACATCGCCCGTGGCCTGGGCGTGGCCAGCCGCCTTGCCAGCCTCTCCGCCTCGCTGGGTGAGGGTGCTGAGTGGCGCGCCCTGCTGGTGGCAAGCGGTGGCGAGGAAGCCTTTGCCGAGCGGCACCAGGAGGCCGTCACCCAGGAGGCGGTGGTGGACTGGCTGGTGCGCGACCCCGACAACTCCAGCTCCATTTACACCTGTTTCGAAGCCGCCCGTCGCAACGGTCGCGCCGTCCGCACCGCGCTGACGGTCGACATGTGGGGCGCGCTGAACGACAGCTGGAACGCGCTGCGCGCCCGTGACCTGACGCAGGTGGATGGCGAGGCGCTGCCCGAATTCCTCGACTGGGTACGCGAGCGTGTTCTGTTGTTCAACGGCGCGGCCACCGACACCATGCTGCGCAACGAGGCGTGGAGCTTCGTCCAGCTCGGCACCGCGCTGGAGCGGGCGGATAATGCGGCGCGGTTGCTGGATGTGCGGCACAACATGCTGGCCGCCGGAGACACCGCGGAGTACGCGCAGTGGCAGGCGATCCTGGCCTCCGCCTCGGCCGGCCGCGCCTACCAGTGGGTGTACCGCGACCGTCTGGCACCCCAGCGCATCGCCGAGCTGCTGATTCTGCGGCCTGAACTGCCGCGCAGCCTGGTGGCATGTTTCGGCCGGGTATCGGAATTGCTGGACGACATCGCGGCCGGGCAGGGCGGCCGGCGCGGCGAATGCCACCGCCTGGCGGGCGAGGTGCACGCGACGCTGCGCTACGCCCGCATCGCCGACATCTTCGAGGAAGGGCTGCACGTCTTCCTCACCCGCAAGATCGAACAGGCAGCGACGCTGGGCGAGGCGATCGACGCCTTCTACATCCGGGGGGCGGGCTGATGGGCCAGCGCCCGGCGCGGGTCGGCGCCCCCGCGTGACCTATTGCGTCGGCCTCTGCCTGCGCGAAGGCCTGCTGCTGCTGGGTGACACCCGCACCAATGCGGGCGTCGACAACATCTCCGTCTTCTCCAAGTTGCAGCATGTCGAAGTACCCGGCGAACGGGTGCTCGGCCTGTGCACCGCTGGCAACCTCGCGATCACCCAGGCCGTCTGGGGGCATTTGCAGGAGGGGGTTTCGCTGGATGGCCGGCTCGCCACGCTGCGGGACGTGCCGACCATGTTTCAGGCGGCCCGGCTGGTCGGCGCCGCGGTGCGGGCGATCTATAAACAGGATGGCCAGGCGCTGTCGCAGCAGAATATCGGCTTCGATTGCAGCCTGCTGGTGGGCGGCCAGATCGGCGCCGAGCCACCGCGGCTGTTCCTGGTTTATTCCGCCGGCAACTTTATCGAGGCGACGGCGGACACGCCCTTTCTGCAGATCGGCGAGCACAAATACGGCAAGCCCATCCTGGACCGAAATCTCAGCTTCGACACGCCGCTGGCCGAGGCGGTGAAGCTGGCCCTCGTGTCGATGGACAGTACCATCCGCTCGAACCTGACCGTGGGCCTGCCGATGGACCTGATGATGCTGCGCGCCGACGCGCTGCGCGTCGACCAGCGGCGGCGTATCGCCGAGGACGACCCCTACTATACCGTCGTGCGGGTGGGTTGGGGGCAGGCGCTGAAGGCGGCCTACATGGCGTTGCCGGCGCCCGAATGGGCCCGCAATTCATCATGACAGCGCACCTGCCAGGCATGGCGCAGCGCGGCCGCCAGGCTGGTTCCGAAGCGCGGCGCGTCCATCAGCGGCGATGCCTCCATCCGGCTGCGCAGCCCGGCGCGCAGTAACGCCAGGGCGGGCAGGTCGCGCGCCGCCGCCACCGCGCGGGCGACATACCCGGCCGCATCCTCCGCCACCCAGTCACCCAGGCCGACATTGTTGAGATGCGACACCGCGTGCCGGCCGGCGAAGCTGCTGCCGGCCATGGCCACCAGCGGCACCCCCATCCACAGCGCCTCGCAGGCGGTCAAACCCCCGGCATAGGGGAAGGGGTCGAGCCCGATATCGATCGCGTTGTAGCCGTCGAGCAGTTCCTCATGCGGCGTGTAGCCGTGCAGGTCGAGCCGCGACGGGTCGAGGCCGCAGCGGGCGAGGAACGCGTCGCGCGTGCCAACATCGCCCAGCGCATGGGTGCGCAGGACAAGCCGGGAGCATGGCACCGCGTGCAGGATCGCGGCCCAGCAAGCCAGTACGTCGGGGGTGATCTTGGCCAGGTTGTTGAAGCATCCGAAGGTGACGTGGCGCCGCGGATTCTCGTCCCGCAGGGCCGGCAGCGGCCCCACCGGCGGCCCCCAGGGCGGCGGCGTGTAGCAGACATAGCCATCCGCCAGGCGCAGCAATTTTTCGGTGTAATGCGGCTCGCAGCCCGGCGGAGTTTGCCATCGGTCGGTCAGCATCCAGTCCACGCCCGGCACGCCCGTGGTGGCCGATTGCGCGCCGACCCATTTGACCTGCACCGGCGCCAGGCGCTGCGACAGCACGGTGACGCGGCCGCCTTCGCCATGGCCGCCCAGGTCGATCAGAATGTCCGGCGCATCGGCCAGGATCGCCTCGGCCAGTTGTGCTTCGGAGAGCCTGCCATGCTCGTGCCACTGGTCGGCCCGTGCCTGAAATCGCCGTGCCAGCGCATCCTGCTGTGGACGCAGCGAATGGGCGACGATCTCGAACTCGGTGCGCGGCAGCGCCTCAATGCCGGCCAGGGTCAGCCACCCAACCGGGTGGCGCCCGAAGCCCGCGCTGAGCAACGCCAGGCGCAGTCGTCGGGCCGGGTTGAAGCCGGGTGGGTGCAGCCGGGCGGGGGCGCGCAGCTGTGCCCCCAGCAGGTGGGCGGTGGCATGCAGGGCCGCCGCGCTGCCCTCGCGCGGGTGGTAGGGCTGGATGCCCAGCAGCGCCCCCAGCGCCAGGACATTGCCGCCGGTGCGGCGGGCGGCGCACAGCGCTTCCTCCTGTCGTCCCTGGCCAACCAGGGCCAGCGCCAGGTTGGACAGCAGCGCGGGCAGCGGCCCGAAGTCGTCGACCGCTGCCTCCAGCACTGTCCGTGCCTCGGCCAGCCGGTGCAGCCGCAGCAGGGCGATGCCGTACTGGCTGCGCAGCCCCGCATCGGCGGGTTGGGCCACGATGGCGGCGGCGAGCAGCGGTGCCGCCTCGGCATGGCGGCGCTGCGCCATCAGCTTCTGGCCCATCAGGCCCAGCAGCAGCGGCGCGTCGCCCGACAGGATGCAGGCCAGGCGGAGTGCGGCGATCGCGGCCTCGGCATCGGGCTGCGCCAGCGCCAGGGCGGCGCGCCAGCGCCAATCCAGTGGCGCGGCGGCGCAGCCCGCTTCCAGCAGGGGCAGGGGCGCCCCGGCGGCGGCGCGCAGAGTGTCCAGATCGGCCGCGCCGGCGTGCAGCGGCGCCAGCACGTCGCCGGTCAGCCTCGCCTCCATGGCGAGCAACCCGGCATCATCGGGTGCCAGCAGCAGGGCGTGCCGCACCAGGCGGCTCGCCGCCTCCGTCTCGCCGGCGGCTTCGTGCAGGCTGCCCAGGCCCGCCAGGCTCATCACATGGCAAGGGTCGATGGCCAACGCGCCTTCATAGCCTTGCCGCGCGGCGGCGGCGTTAAGGCGTTGCGCGGCGATCTGCGCCAGCCGGAAGCGCGGCTCGGCGATCGAGGGGCACTGCCGCGCGGCCGCCTGCAAATGCCGCTCCGCCTCGCTCAGCCGCCCCAGATCTGCCAGCGCCATGCCCAGGTTGAGCTGGGCAAGCGCGCCATCATGTGGGTCGTCCAGGCTGGCCTGCAGCCAGGGCAGGGCGGCTTCGGTGCGGCCGGCGGCCAGCTCGGCCAACCCCCGGCGGAATGGCTGCGCCAGATGGTTCACCGCCGCGCCGCCACCAGGAAGCCTTCGAGCGGCTGGCCGCGCTCCTGCCGCAGCACCTCGCCCCGCAGCGCAACCAGCGTCAGCCCGGCGGCTTGCAGTGCGGCGCGTAGGCCGCCCTCGCTATGCCGGTAGCGGCCCGATGGTAACAATTCCCAGGCCGCGGACGCGCCGGCCTCGACGGTGAAGAGCAGCAGCCCATCCGGCGCCAGGCGAGGCGCGATGGCGGCCAGCGTGCCCTCAAGCGCGCCGAAATAGCAGAAGACATCGGCGGCGATCACCAGCTCGTAGCGCGCGCCATCCTGGGCCAGCCAGCCATCGATGTCGGCCCGCGCCAGCGCTGTGTAGACGCCCTTCGCCCGCGCCTCATCCAGCATCGCGCCGGACAGGTCGATGCCGCGTAGCCCGGCACCGAGGCGGTCATGCAGCACCACGCCCATCAGCCCGGTACCGCAGCCCAGATCGAGCACCTCGCCGAACATGCCGCTAGGCCGCAACTCCTCAAGCAGCCCGAGGATGAGCCCTGGCGCGCGGTAGCCCAGGCCGAGCAACGCAGCCCCGAAGCCCGCCGCGTACCCGTCGAACAGATGGCGCACGTAATTGTCGCTGGCGCGGTCGGGCGCCAGGGTGTGGCCGGACGCCGAGGTGGCCGCCAGATGCGCCAGATACTGGTCGCCCGGCATCAGCCGATGCGCGGCTGCCAGATGCGGCTGCGCTTCGTCATTCCGCTGCAGGGCGATCAGCGCATGCGCGGCTATGCTGTGCAGCGCTGCCGCCCATTGCGCCTCGCCCACCGCCCCGTACGCTGCCACGGCGGCCTGGGCCCGCATCAATGCCTCGGCCGGCGAGCCGCGTGCCAGCGTGTTCTGTGCCCCCAGCGCCGTGGCCTGCTGCCGGTGCAGCGGGGCCAGGTCGAGCGTCAGCAGCCAGCCGGTCATCTCTTCGACCGCATCATGCGCCTTGGCGGCCAGCAGAGCGTCGACCAGGCGGAGTGCACGGGGAGCGTCTTCGGGCATTTCACGCCAGATCTCGCCCAGCACGGCCAACGCCTCTTCATGGCGGCCGTTTGCCAGTAGGGCCTGGCCCAGCACGGTGCGTGCGGTCTCATCGCGTGGCGCGGCGGCCACGGCCCCGGCCGCATCGCTCAATGCCCGGTCGATCCGGCCGAGCCGGCCATGCGCGCGGGCGCGGCTAACCAGAAGCGCCGCGCGGTCATGGCCGCCCCCTGCCAGCCCGGTATCGCAGGCAGCGATCACCGCCTCCGGCAGGTCGAGCAGAAGCAGCACCTCGGCCAGCGGTGGCCAGGCGGCGGGCAGGGCCAGATCCTCGGCGGCGCTGCGCAACAACGGCCAGGCCCCGGCCGGGCGGCGGGCGGCCACCAGGCGCGCCGCCTCTTCCAGCAGCCTTTCGCCCAGTCCCGGCCGGGTGAGGACCGCGCTCATCCCATCAGCTCCACAGGCCGCCGGAAATCTGCTCGTTCATGTCGGCCACGAAAGCGAGGTCGGGCGTTTCAGAATCGCATTCGCGCAGGATCACGCGGGCCAGCCCGGCCAACTGCGCGCGCAGGCCCTTGGGCAAGGCATTGGCCGGGTCGAGCACCGAGATCAGCACGGCGTCCCACAGCCGCCGGTTGTCGGCCACCGCGCGGGCATGCGCCAGCGGCGAGGCGTTGGTCGCAGCCTCGCGGATGCTGCGGGTGGCGCGGGCGAAGACTTCCGCCTCCATCTGCTTGGCGCTGATGCGGCGGCGGTAGGCGGCGGCGCGGGGCAGGCCGGCGGCCGGGGCCAGGGGCGTCTCGAATACTGCGGACATGGGATCCTATCCTGAAAGATGGTGAAGCGGGGCCGGGGGCGGGCATCCTGCCGCAACCCCTCAAACCCTTGGCTCAGCGGAAAAGGCTGGTCAGCACCTGCGGCGACTGGTTGGCGATGCCCAAGGCCTGGCCACCCAGCTGCTGGCGGATCTGCAGCGACTGCAGCCGCGCCGATTCCTTCGCCAGGTCGGCGTCGATCAACGCGCCCATGCCGGATTCCTGCGCATCCATCTTCTTCTTGTTGAAGCTGATCTGCGTGTCGACATAGTTGCTGTAGCTGCCGAAGGTGTTCAGCGTCGTCAGCGTGTTGGTCACCGCCGTGCCGATCTTGCCGGTCATCGTCAGTGACGCCGCGGCATCGCCTTGGGTATAGGCGTTGGCGCCCGACACCTGGTTGTAGATGTTGGTGACCGCGTCGAACGCCGCGACCGAGTAGTTGCCGCCGGTCGAGTTGATGACGACCTTCACGTCCGTACCGCCGGTGCCGATCATGTTGCGGTTGTTGTAGTTCGCGTCGGTAATGAAGGCCTTGACGTTGTTCGTCAGCTCCTTCGCCTGGGTCTGGTACTGGCTGCGCTGCTCGGTCGTGATGGCGCCGTCGGCAAGCTTGACGACGATCTCCTTCAGCTTATTCAGGCTGCTGGAAACGTTCTCCAGGCTGGAGCGCGTGACGTCCAGCAGGCCCTTGGCACCGCCCAGCTGCTCATTGGCCGAGGTGGTGGCGGCCATTTCACCGCGCACGCGTTCGGCCACCGCGAAGGCGGCGCCGTCGTCACGGCTGTCGGCTACACGCAGGCCGGTCGAAATACGCTTTTGCGTGACGGCGAGCTCGTCCTGCGTCTTGTTCAGCGACTGCAGCGCCACCTGGGCGCCGATGTTGGTGATGATGCTGTTCATGGCCATCGGGGTTTTTCCTCAGTTCATGCAGGCGCGGGTTATCCACGCCCTGGAACCACACTGCGCAGACCCTGCTCAACGATCGGTAAACGCGAAACCGGCTTGCGCGGCCGGCCGCCGCGCGGCATGAGGGGCCACGATGGGATCGGAGAGTTGGCCATGCGTCTCGCTGTGCTGAAGGAACGTCGGGACGGGGAAACCCGCGTCGCCGCCACGCCGGAGACGGCGAAGAAACTGGCCGCCCTGGGCTGCCAGGTCGCGGTCGAAACAGGGGCAGGGCTCATCGCTGGCTTCACCGACCAGGCCTATGCCGAGGCAGGTGCGGAAATCTGCCAGGATGCAGCAACGACGTTGTTTGGCGCCGGGGTGGTGCTGAAGGTGCGTGCGCCGCTGGCCGCCGGCGAGGGCGAGGTGGACGAACTGTCCCTGATCCATCGCGGCGCACTTCTGGTGGGCACATTGGAGGCTGGCGCCAATCCCGGCCGGGCCGAGGCATACGCCGCCGCCGGCATCGAAGCCTGCGCCATGGAACTCGCCCCGCGCAGCACCCGCGCACAGAGCATGGACATCCTGTCGAGCCAGGCGAACCTGGCGGGCTACCGCGCCGTGATCGAGGGTGCCGGCGCTTACGACCGCGGCTTTCCGATGCTGATGACGGCGGCCGGCACCATCCCCCCAGCCAATGTGTTCGTCATGGGCGCGGGCGTGGCCGGCTTGCAGGCCATCGCCACCGCGCGCCGCCTGGGCGGCCGCGTGTCGGCGGCCGACGTGCGGCCGGCGGCGAAGGAGGAGATCAAGTCACTCGGCGCCAGCTTCGTGGGCTACGAGGATGAGGAGAGCAAGTCAGCGCAGACCGCGGGCGGCTATGCCAAGCAGCTCTCGGCTGATTTCTACGCGAAACAGGCCGAAGTCGTCGCCGCGCACATCGCCAAGCAGGACATCGTGGTGACCACCGCGCTGGTGCAGGGCCGCCGCGCGCCCATCCTGGTGACGCAGGCGATGGTGGACAGCATGAAGCCGGGTAGCGTGATCGTGGACATCGCGTCCGATGCCGGCGGCAATTGCGCCGCGACCCATCCGGGTGAGATGTACACCACTGCGAATGGCGTGAAGATCCTGGGCTACACCAACTGGCCCGGTCGCATCAGTGCTGCCGCCTCGGCGCTGTACGCCCGCAACCTGCTCACCTTCATCACCACCTTCTGGGACAAGGAGGGCCAGGCGCCCAAGCTGCCCGAAACCGATGACATCGTGCAGGGCGTGACGCTGACCCGCGGCGGCGCCGTGGTGCATAAAAGCCTCATTACCGCCCCCGCCGCCTGAGGAGCACAGAGCCATGAACCCCACTGACCTGGCCAACCAGGCGCAGCTTCTTGCCGAGCAGGCGCTGTTGCTGGCCCAGCAGGCCCGCGACTATGCCGAGGCCATCGCGCCCGCGGCCCACGCGGTCGAGCCCTTTATGCTGATGCTGACCATCTTCCTGATGGCCTGCTTCGTCGGCTACTACGTCGTGTGGAACGTGACACCAGCGCTGCACTCACCGCTGATGGGCGTCACCAACGCCATTTCTTCCGTCATCGTCGTCGGCGCGATGCTGGCGGCCGGGCTGGCCGAGAGCGGTGCCGCGCGGTTCTTTGGCTTCATCGGCGTGACGCTGGCCGCCGTGAACATCTTCGGCGGCTTCCTCGTCACCCGGCGGATGCTCGCCATGTTCAAGAAGAAGGGCTGAGCACCATGGGGCACACCTTCGCCACCCTCTGCTACCTCGTCGCCTCGGTGATGTTCATCTTCGCACTGCGCGGCCTGTCGCACCCGGAGACCAGCCAGCGCGGCAATCTCTACGGCATGATCGGCATGGGCATTGCCATCCTGGCCACGCTGTTCCAGCCCGGCATGACCTGGTCGGGCATCGGCACCATCCTCGCGGGACTGGCCATCGGCGGCTCGATCGGCGCGGTGCTGGCGCAGAAGATCGCCATGACGTCGCTGCCGCAGCTGGTCGCGGCCTTCCACAGCCTGGTCGGTATGGCGGCGGTGGCGGTAGCCGCGGCGGCCTTCTACGCGCCGGAAAGCTTCGGCATCGCCAAGCCCGGCGGCGGCATCAAGACCGCGTCGTTGCTGGAGATGTCGCTGGGCCTGGCGATCGGCGCCATCACCTTCTCGGGCTCGGTCATCGCCTTCCTCAAGCTGGATGGGCGGATGAGCGGCGCGCCCATCACCTTCCATGGCCAGCACAAGATCAACGCGGCGCTGGGTGCGTTGCTGGTGCTGTTCGTCATCCTGTTCGTCGCAACCGGCAGCTGGTTCTTCTTCTGGCTGATCGCGGCACTGAGCTTCGCGCTGGGCTACCTGCTGATCATCCCCATCGGTGGCGCCGACATGCCGGTCGTGGTGTCGATGCTGAACAGTTATTCCGGCTGGGCGGCGGCGGGCATCGGCTTTACCATCGGCAATCTGCTGCTGATCGTGACCGGCGCGCTGGTCGGTGCCTCGGGAGCCATCTTGTCCTACATCATGTGCAAGGGGATGAACCGCAGCATCATCAACGTGCTGCTGGGCGGCTTCGGGACCGAGAGCGGGTCTGGAGCTGCGGCTGGCGATGTCGATCCGAACCGGCCACCCGTGAAGGTCGGCAGCCCGGAGGACGCGGCGTATCTGATGAAGAACTCGCAGAAGATCATCGTTGTGCCGGGCTACGGCATGGCGGTGGCGCAGGCCCAGCAGGTGCTTCGCGAAATGGCCGAGCTACTGAAGAAGGAGGGCGTCGATATCAAATACGCCATCCACCCCGTCGCCGGCCGGATGCCCGGCCACATGAACGTGCTGCTGGCCGAAGCCAACGTGCCCTATGACGAAGTCTTCGAGCTGGAGGAGATCAACCCCGAATTCGCCGATGCCGACGTGGCCTTCGTGATCGGCGCGAACGACGTCACCAACCCGGCCGCGAAGACCGATAAGTCGAGCGCTATTTACGGCATGCCGATCCTGGATGTTGAGCGCGCCAAGACCGTTTTCTTCATCAAGCGAGGCATGGCCAGTGGCTATGCCGGTGTGGACAACGAGCTGTTCTTCCGGCCGAACACGATGATGCTGTTCGGCGACGCGAAGAAGGTCACGCAGGAGATCGTGAAGGCGTTGCAGCGCTGACAGTATGGATAGGTGGTGGCGGGCCGCTGCCTCATCCCGGTGGGTGTCCCGTTCGCGCCATAGGGAGGTTGACCGGCGGTGGGGATGGCAAATGCGCCCCCGGCCGTTTGTGTCGCGGACGTGTCCACATGCGATTCCAGATGGCGCCCTTCGTTACGCAAGCTGAACCGCACGTGGTCGGCCAAATGTAACTAAACCCTTCCCCCAGGCTTGCTTCCTGCCGAGCGCGACATCTCCGGTCGAGATGCGTCGAGGCTTTGGCCACGAAAGCGTTGCACTACTGTCGAAATTTTTTACGCACCTCTCTTTTCCGCGAGTCTATGCCTGGCAAACGATTGGGAATAAACGGCATCTTGGGTGGCACTAAACTTGCTTAGACGGCACGCGGCTTCATCCGCGCTCGCAACAGCAAGGAGGGTAAACCCCCATGATCACCTCAAGCAGATTATTCCTGAAGAGTATGCTCCCCGGAAAGATGTTGGCACTGGCTGCCGCTGGCTTCTTCGCCGTCTCGGTTCCCGCGCAGGCTGGGCCGACGCTGACCTTCAACTTCACCGAAACGGCCGTGGCACAATTCGCGACCCCGGTGGGGTCGGTGGTGCTGACGCAGAACGGCGCCAACGCGGTGAATGTCTTCGTGGACCTTCCTACCGGCTTCGGTTTTGTAAACACTGGCAACAAGACGCCGTTCGTCTTCAATCTGGCCGGCGCCCTGGTCGTCGCTATCACCACCCCAGCCGGCGGAAACTTCTTGTCGCCGAACTTCGATGAGTTGTCACTTTCTTACTCTGGCGCGGGTGGGTTCCCGGCAACGCCGTTCGGCACTTTCGGCAACGCCATTCTAAAATCCGGCGGCAATGGCAGCAGCAGCGGCTATTTCGGCGATCTTGGCTTCACTGTGACACGCGCTGGCGGCCTCGACACGACCGACTTTACTGCGAATGCGGGTGGTTACTTCTTCGCGGCGGATGTGGCGAACGCCGCGGGCAATACCGGCTCCATCGCGGCACTGCGGGCAGGTCCTCCCCCGACCCCGGTGCCAGAGCCCGCATCGCTCGCGCTTTTCGGCCTCGGCCTGGTGGGTCTTGCGGTGGCCCGCCGCAATCGAACGGCTGGCTGACGACCAGCCTGCCGCCCTGGGCCTGCAAGGGGCCAGGGCGGCATCTTTCCTGCAGCCTGATGGTCTTTGATCGCAGGCCCTAAATTGAAAAGCTGATTACGTCACCGGGCGCCGAGGCCAATCCGGCCCCGGCGGCCCGCCTCGCCAACACGTCAAGGCTCACCCCGTCAAGCCGCGTCAAGGTTTCGGCGTCCATTTCCGCCCAGAACGGCTGCACCACCACGGTGAAAAGCCTGCTGCTCTCGCCCTCCGCCGGCGGCAACCCCTCGCCGGTCACGGCCCGCACCACCTCGCCCAGCGTAATCCCCCGCCGAGGCCGCGCCAGCTTGTAACCGCCCGATGGCCCGCGGGTGCTCGCCAGCACCCCGGCGCGCGACAGCGGCTGCAGAATGGGCTCCAGCCCCCGCCGCGCCAGGCCGAGCCGTTCGGCTATGTCCGCCGCGCTGACGGTGCCCCGTCCGGCGTGCAACGCCACATCCAGCACGACGGCCAGCGCCAATGCGGGGCGGGGTTGCAAAAGCATGGAATAGGCCTCTCTGTGAAACACCCGGCCGCCGTCCCATAATGCACGCCAGCGAATTGTGATACTGGAATTACCCATGAGTTTTGTCGCGGATGGCCTGCTCGGCGCGATCGGCAACACGCCCCTCATTCGGCTGCGTCGCGCCTCTGAGGCAACCGGTTGCGAGATCCTGGGCAAGGCGGAGTTCATGAATCCGGGCGGTTCGGTGAAGGACCGCGCGGGTCTGGCCATCATCCAGGCCGCAATGGCCGATGGCAGCCTGCGCCCTGACGGCACCATCGTGGAGGGTACGGCCGGCAACACCGGCATTGGGATCACGTTGGTGGCCCACGCGCTTGGCTTCAAGTCGGTCATCGTGGTGCCGGAGACGCAAAGCCAGGAAAAGATCGATTTCTTGCGCATGATCGGCGCCGATTTGCGTCTGGTGCCGGCCAAGCCCTTCAAGGACCCGGGGAACTACGTTCACGTCTCGCGCCGCCTGGCCGAGGATCATGGCTGGGTCTGGGCCAACCAGTTCGACAACCTGGCCAACCGCGAGGGCCATCGTACCACCACCGGCGCCGAGATCTGGGCGCAGACCCAGGGTCGAGTCGATGCCTTCACCTGCGCCTGTGGCACCGGCGGCACACTGGCCGGCGTGGCCCTGGCACTGCGCGCGCACAACCCCGCCATCCGCATCACGCTGGCCGACCCGATGGGCAGCGCGCTGTATGACTGGGTCACCAACGGCAGCCTGGAGTCGACCGGCAG
>JACMRO010000349.1 GCA_014376425.1 Rubritepida sp. | reverse complement strand
GAGGGGGATGAGCGCGCGGCGTTCGATGCCTCGGATGGCCGTCTCCAGGCGGATCTTATCGGCGAGTTCGAGCTCTTCGGGGTTTTCGTCCAGGCGGGCCTGCAGGCGGGTGGCCAGGAGCTTGAGGGGGGCTTCCAGCTTGCCCAGCGCCACTTCCAGGGCGGCGGCGGCTTCGGCCATGTCGGGGTTCATCGGATGCAGGTCGCACTCGATGCCGTACTGGCCGTCATCCTCCTCGGCACGGGCCATCACCTGGCCGCGGATGGCGCGCAGGAAGTCTTCGGTGGGATGGGTGGGGCCGGCCTCGAGGCGGGACTGCCAGCCTTGCTGCGGCAGGATGCGGGCGGCGCGCAGGGCTTCCTCCAGCGGCCCCAGGAGGGCCGGGATGACGCCGGCCAGGTCCTCGATGCGGCGTTGCAGGCCTTTGGCGCGGGAACGGCCACCCTCGGCGCCAAGCAGCCAGCGGCGCATCTCGGCGGTCTCGAACCCTGAGATGGCGGCCGAGAAGGCGCCGTCGGCAGCGTCGAAGATGTGGTGGCCTTCGTCGAAGACGTAGCGCAGCGGCGTGCCGTCCTCACCGCCGCCAAGCGCCGCCTGCACCATCACCAGTGCGTGGTTCGCCACCACCAGGCGGGCGGATTTCGCGCGGCGGATCGAGTGCTCGACATAGCATTTGCGGTAGTGGGTGCAGGCGGAGCGGATGCACTCGCCGCGTCGGTCGGCGAGCTGGCCGATCACGGCGCCGCCGAACAGCTCCATGATCCAGCCCGGGAAGTCGCCGCCCACGATGTCGCCGTCGCGCGTCGCGATCGCCCAGCGGCAGGCCAGCGACAGCGGGAGAACGGCGTCGCGCAGAGAGAGCTGGCCCTGCACTTCCTCGAGATTGAGCAGGCACAGGTAGTTCTCCCGGCCCTTGCGGACGACGACGCGGGCCCGTCGCTCCTCCGGGTCCGGATAGAGCCGCGCCAGCTCCTGATCCAGCTGCCGCTGCAGGTTGCGGGTGTAGGTTGAAAGCCAGACCGGCGCGCCATTCTTTTCCGCCCAGACCGAGGCCGGGGCGATGTAGCCCAGCGTCTTGCCGGTGCCGGTGCCGGCTTCGGCCAGCACCAGCCGGGGCTGGCCCTCCACCTCGCGCGGCTGGAAGGCGGCGGCGGCGGCCGACGCGTAATCGGCTTGGCTCGGGCGCTGTTCGGCCGCCCCGCCCAGGATCGTGGCCAGGCGGGTGCGGGCCTCGGCCTGCGTGATGCCGTGGCTGGCGGCGGGCGGTGGCGGCGCCTCATCCTCCCATTCCGGCAGGCGGCGCCAGGGACGGAAGGCGTTGCGGTCTACCCGGGCGTCAGGGTCGCCTAGCGCCGCCAGCACTGAATCCGCCCAGGGCCAGCCGGCGGCGGCCTTGAGCTGCGCCGCCATGGCGGCCGCATCGGCGCCGGCGCTGCTGTGGCGAGTCTCGGCCAAGGCGCGCAGCAGGACGGTCGCGATCTCCGGCAGCAGCGCGGCCGCTGCAGCGTCGTCTCGCGGCACCGCCAGGCCGAGTGCCACCGCCAGGCCGCGTGGCGTGGGTGCGGCCAGCCGCGCCGGCAGGCAGAAGGCGAACAGCTCCAACAGGTCGAACGCGTCGAGGAAGCGCGGCAGGTCCAGCCGGCGCGCGGTGGCCGGCGCATGCACCAGAAGCGGCGGTGGCAGCCTGGACAGGGCTTGCGACAGCGCCGCGCCCAGCGCCGGTTCCAGCAGCTCGCCTTCCGGCGTCAACAGCGTGGCGCGGCCGGCGCCGGCCACCAGCGCCGGCGCATCGGGCAACAGCAGGCGCGGCGCTTGCGGGCGGGTGATGGACACGCTTCGTTCTTAGACCCTCTACGCCCCTGACGGAATCCGGCGGGCGCAATTCAGGCCTGCCGTCCCGCAGCCCGCGCCAGGTACACCGTCGCTGCCAGCATCAGCGCCACGCCAACCGGCAGCCATTCGCCCGGCAGTTCGGCGAAGACCAGCCAGCCGAACAGCGCGCCGGCCGGGATCTGGATGTACTCCATGGGCGACAGCAGCCCTGCCTCGGCCCGGCGCGCGGCGTTGCTGGCCAGCCAGTCTCCCCCCAGTGCCCACAGGCTGCCCAGCAGCAGAAGCGCCACCGCACCCCAGGACGGCGTGACCCAGAGCCAGGCGCAAACCGGACCCCAGATCACCAGGCTGGACAGCGCATACCAGGCGATGACGCGCATCGGCGGCTCGGTGGTCGAGAGCAGCTTGATGGTGATGAACACCATCGCCCCGCCCACGCCGGCCAGCACCGCGGCCGGCACCCCCCAGGAGAGCGCGCCGCCGGGCTGGGCGATGATCAGCACGCCGCAGAAGCCAACCAGCGCCGCCAGCACCCGGTCGCGCCTGATCCGCTCATGCAGGAACAGCGCGGCGAGCGGAATGGCCCAGAGCGGGCGGGCCTGGGCTATCGCCACCGCGTCGGCCAGGGGCAGCAGAACCAGCGCCAGCATCCAGCTTTGAAAGGAGACCAGGCCAGCGGCGCAACGGCCGGTCATCAGCCAGGGCCGGCGGGTGAGAAAGGCGGCGGCGATGCCCTGCCGCGCAATCCAAGGGATGAGAATGAGCAGGGTGAATAAGCCCCGGGCGAAGGGCGCCGCGGGGGTGGGCAAGCCCTCCTCCAGAGCCAGGCGGTAGCAAACGCCCATGCCCGAAAAACACAGCGCGGCGCCAGCCATCATGGCCATCGCGCGCAGCCGTGGGGTCGCTCCGGGGTCCGTATGAATTCAGTTAATCGCTTTTTCGCCGTGACGTATTCGGTGACGCTTCATCCGCTCAGCGCACCGCCCGGGCTGCGAACGCGATCTGGAACGCCACCTGGGTGAAGTCCGTCAGCAGCTGCAGGTAGCGCGGGTCCAGCCGCGGCAGCGCGATCAGTTCGTCGCCCGGCCGCGGCACCTGGTTCAAATCCAGCACCAGCTCGCCGCTCGCACGGCGGACCATCATCGTGCTGGTCGAGCCGCGCGGCGCGTAGCCGCCGGCCTGCCGCACGTAATCGGCCACCCGCAGATTGGGCTGGAACAGGATGGCACGCGGCGCGTTGACCTCACCGCTCACCAGCACAGTCTGGCTGCGTTCGGGAATGACGATGACGTCGCCATCCTCCAGCCGCACCGGCGCGCAGACGCCATTCTGATCCAGCACCACCAGCAGCCCGTCAGGCCGGGTACGCCGACCACGGGCGATATACTGGCTTACCAGCTGCGCCTCGGCGGTGCGGATGGCGGCAACGCCGGTCGTCTGGCTGGTCGCCAGGAAGAGCTGCCGCTCCAGCCGGTCCAGCGATTCCTCCATGGTGCGCTGCTGCTGCGCGGCGACGCGCGGCCGCAGCAGGAACACGCCCTGGGTGTTAGCCAGCGCCGGGTCCACCGCCACATGGTCCAGCAGGTTGCACAGCTGCGCATCACGGTCGGCGACCAGCACGGAAGGCCCGATGCGGCTGCCCTCGACGGTCACGCGGATGGTGCGGGCCGGCGCGTCGGTAATGAAGCTTACGGTGTCCTGGTCGCCCATCGTGGCCGATTGCAGCTCGGGCAGCGAGACATAGCGGCTGAACGGCCGGCCATCGCGCGAGCCCTGGATGATCGCGTTGGTCGCGCTTGGCAGCGGCCGGGCGAGTTCGGTCAGCTCGCGCCCGGTCATCACCCGGCCAGGCACCTCGAACAGGTAGTTGTTGCGCACCGCGCCATCTGCGCCGACGACGGCGCGCTGCTGCCCCACCACCAGCGTGTCGCCTTCCTGCAGGCGAATGGGCGGCAGCCTGCCGTCGATCAGGAAGCGGTACAGGTCGATGGTGACCACCGTACCGCCGCCACGCCGCAGCTGAATGTCGCGGTAGCTGCCGCGCGCCGGGTCCACCCCGCCGGCGCGTACCAGGAAATCGATGACGCTATCCGCCGCGCTGCCGCCGAAGCGGCCTGGCGTGCGGACATAGCCGGTGACGAACACGCCGATGCGCTGGGTCGACAGCAGGACGGCATAGACCTGCACCTGCTGGGTGTAGATGCGGCGCACCTCCCCTTCGACGACGCGCTGCACGTCGCCCGCGCGGGTGCCGGCCAGCCGCACCGGGCCGATCTGCGGCAGGAACAGCATGCCCGCGCTGTCGACCACGCCAGTAACCTCGGATTCGACGGCGCCCCAGACGCGGACGGACACACGGTCGCCCGGGGTGATGATGTAGTTGGGGTTGGGCGCATCCGACGTCGCCGCCGCCTCACGCGTGAAGAGGCTGGCGCCGAAGACGGCGGTGGCCGTGCCGCCAGGCCGGTTTGGCTCGCCCAGCGGCGCCACGGCCTGGGCGCCTGCCTCCGCCTCGGTCGCGTCGCCCACGCGGCTGGTCGCACGGCCGCCGCCCACGGCGCGGCTGGGCGCCACCGGCTGGGCATTGGCGCCGAAGCCCACCAGCCCGCCAGGCTGCGCCGGAACGATACCTTGCGGCTGAGCCCAGACCGGGACCGCCAGCGTCAAAAGCGCCGCAAGCGCCACCCCATCAAGCCGCATGCTCTTTGACCCCCGCCACCATCAACCAGACCAGTCCATACAATACCGAAAGGCCCACGAACACATAGATTACAGAGGTGAAGCGCTTCGGGTAGCGGTAGTGTTCGGCCAGGTTGGGTTCCACCACCCGTTGCAAATAGAGTTGCTGGCGCTGGGCGTCGGCCATGGCGCGCTCCAGCCCAGCGGTAGCCGAGGTCAGTTGCCGCCCGCCGAACTCGGCCTCCATGCGCAACCGCTCATAGGCGGCGATCTGCAAGGTGAAGCCCTCGCTCGGGCCGGTCGCGGTGCTGCGCCGGCGCTCCTCGGCGATCTGCGTCTGCAGCGCCTGGATGCGGCTTTGCAGGTTCTGGACCTGCGGGTTGTTCGGCCGCGCGAAGGCGCTCAGCGCCTGCAAATCGGCGCGCGTGGTGGCCAGCGTGTTTTCCAGCCTGCCAATGGTTTCGACCGCGATGGTGGCCGAGCGTGACGGGTCCAGCGCCTGCTCACGCTCCCGGAAGGCCGAGATCGCCCGTGTCGCCGCCGCGACCCGTTCCTCGCCGCGGGCGACCTCGCGGCGCGCGCCCTCCACCGTGTCTTGCGCAATGCGCTGGTTGAGGCGGTTCACCAGCGCCTCGCCCAGCGCCAGCAGCGCGCGGTTCATCTCCAGGCTGTCCTGCGGGCGGAAGCTCCGAACCCGCAGCTCGGTGATGCCGCTCTGCGCGTCGATGGTGGCGGTGACCATGCTGCGGTAGTAATCCAGCAGTCGTTCCGTCGGCGGGTCGCTGAACCATAACCGCGCCCATGCATCGGCCTCTGGCCGGCGGAAGATGGCGACCAGGTCGTGCTGTTGACGCAACGCCGCGATGGCGTCGTGGCTCATCAGGAAGTCGCGCACCGCCACCGCATCCTCGGACGCGGCGCGGAAGCCGGCATTGTTCAGCGCCTCGCCCAGGATGGATTGCGAGGATTGCTGCCGCGCCCGCACCAGGTAGCGACTTTCCGACACGTATTGCGGCGTGGCCACGCCCACGAAATACACCGCCGCCAGGATGGTCGGCAGGATCACCGCCCAGAAATACGGCCTGCGGGTGAAGAAGTTCCCCACCCGCTGGCGCACGCTGGGCGGCGGCCGGCCGATGCCGCCAAAGCCCGGCAGCACCAGCGGGCCACCCGGCTCGCGCCTCGTCGCCGGTAGCGCGCCTGTGGTCAGCGCCTCATAGGGCTTGGTAGGTGGCGATAGCCTGGTCCAGATCTTCATGAAACGTCAGCCTCCCTTCGTGCAGGATGGCGGCGGTGGTGCAGAAGGCGCGCAGCAATTCGCCCTGATGGCTGACCATGAGCAGGGCGCTGCGGCGGCGGCGCTCCTCCAGCATGATGCGGCATCGCTCGGTGAAGCGGGCGTCGCCGACCGCGATCACCTCGTCCACCAGGTAGCAGTCGAAGTCGATCGCCATGCTCAGGCCGAAGGCGAGCCGGCTGCTCATGCCCGAGGAGTAGGTCTTTACCGGCAGGCGGAAATACTCGCCCAACTCGGCGAACTCCTCGACGAAGCTCTCCACCCAGCCGGCCGGCTTGCCGTAGATTCGCGCGATGAAACGGCAATTGTCGGCCCCCGTGATCGAACCATGCACCGCGCCGCCGAAGCCCAGCGGCCAGGACACGCTCATCGAGCGGATGACCTCGCCACCGGTCGGCGGTTCGATCCCCGCCATCATGCGGATGAGCGTCGATTTTCCCGCCCCGTTGCGGCCCAGTATGCCGACCGCGTCGCCACGCATGAAAGTGGCGTTCAGGCCGCGCAGCACATGCTTCTGCCGGCCATGCGCGTCGTAGCTTTTCCAAAGGTTGCGCAGTTCCAGCATGGGTCAGGATCAAGTGAATTCGATGCGGCGCTTGGCCACGCGCAGTGCCAGCATCCCCAGCACGTTCGTGACGGCGCAGGAGACCAGGATGTAGGGGATATCGTAGTGGTAAGGGACCACTGGGCCGAACTGCCCCTCCCGGATGATCTCGAACATGTGCACCGACGGCACCAGCAGCATCCATTCCTGGAGCTCGGCGGGGAACCACCACACCATGTAGAAGGCGCCGGTGAGCGGAATGGTGAGATAGGTCAGCGGATGCACCACTCGATCCACCGTCTCAACACCGAAGATGGTCGCCGCCACGACCATCAGCGACAGGCCGTGGCAGAACAGCGCTATCGTCGCGATGCCGAACGCGATCCAGACCAGGTCGACCGGCCAGACGTCGCGGATGGCGCCGATCAAAGCCAGCATCACCAGCACCGCGATCATTACCGCGGCGCAGTCCAGCAGGTTACGCGCCACCATCACGTCCAGGAACGTGACCTGGCGGTGGTAGAAGATCGGAGCGTTCGCCAGCAACGCGGTCGCCGCCCGGTTGAGGATCGAGCGGAACAGGTAATACGGCGTGTAGCCGACGACGTAGAAGGACAGTATGTCCAGCCCGCCGGGCAGGCCGTGGCCCGAGATATAATGGACCATGGCGATGCAGCCGCCCAGGATCATCGGCTCGAAGAACAACCACATGTAGCCCATGTTGTGCCGGCCGAAGCGGGTATGGATTTCCCGCATCATCACAGCGCCCAGCACCACCAGCTGCACCCGCAGCGCGGCCATCAACCGGCTGCCCACGGGCTGCGCCAAGCCCGGCGGGCGTAACGCGCGGTCCTGCCCCGGCAGCGACCCGTCCATGCCTATCGCGCCGCGCCGCGCAGCAGCGGCGGGGCCATCTGGAAGCCATGCGCGTCCCCACACACCAGCTGCGCCCGTTCGCCCATGCCGCTGCCGAAGACGATCTCGCGGCATTGCCGCCCGCTGGCTGCGTTGTAGGCCCGCACGACGCGCGCGCGCTCCACCGCACCACCGGCCACCGCCACGGTCCCCTCGGCCCCCGGGCCGCTGGCCAGCGCGAATTGCGACAACGGGTCGAGCGACGCCACGGGCGGCGGAGGCGCGCTGCCCACCGGCGGCGGCACCATGGCCGCGGACAGGCCCGATGTGATGCCTGACATGTCGGGCAGGTAGTCGGCGCAGCCGGCCAGTGACAGGCATGCTGCAAGAACCGCGCAAAGGGGCCGGATCGCCATCAAGCTCTCACCTCGTTCCTGACCGGGCTGGTTTAGCCCGCCCGGCCCTTATAGATGGTTATCGTGGAAGTCACGACATGAAGAGACCGCCGCTCCTCGTGGCAGCCGCCCTGACCGCATCTTGCCCGCATGCCGCGGCCTTCCTGCCCGACTTCACCCTGGTGGATGCGGCAGGGGCCGCAGCGCGGCTGGATACCTGGGACGAAGGGGAATGGCTGGCGCCGGGTTTCAACGGGCAGCGGCGACCCTTGGCGCTGGTCGCGACTGCCCTGCCGCCGGCGCCGGGGGCACTGCCGGCCAGCCCGGTCGCGCAGGCCTGGCTGGCGGCCTTCGGCACCCCCGCACCGCCTGGCCTGCTGGCCGCCCTGCCCTGGACCCGCTTCGCCGATCCCTTCACCGGCATGCCCTGCACCGCGCTGGACGCCATTGGGGTCCTGGCGCTGTGGCGCGCGACGGAGGCCGAAAATCGTCGCATCGGCAGCTTTCTCGGCATGGCCGGATGGAAGCGCGCCGCCATTGCCACCGCCTTCGGCCATGGCGACGGGCATGCGCCTTTCGCCGGTACCGCGGCGCAGGCGCTGGCGGCGGAGGGCGTCATTCTTGCCTGGGCATCGGCGCTGTCGCCGGAGCTGGACGCGATGGACCGGGTCTGGCGAGTCGAGGACGGCTTCATCCGCTCGATCGGCCTCGGCGTGAACTTCGCTCCGGCCGCGTCGCTGGCGGTCGATGCCGAGGGCATCCATTACGACCCACGGCGGCCCTCGCGGCTGGAGCGCATCCTGGCGCAGACCGACTTCGCCCCCCACTTGGCCCGGGCGGCCGCGCTGCGCCGGGCGATCACCACGCGCAACATCACCAAATACAACCTGCCCGGCGATGTGGCGCTGCCCGCCACCGCTGGCCGTCGCCGCATCCTGGCGATCGGCCAGGTCGAGGATGACGCCTCGATCCGCCATGGCGCCGGGGCGGTGCGGACCAATGCGGCGCTGCTGGCCGCCGTACGGGCCGCCGATCCCGACGCCTTCATCATCTACAAACCGCACCCCGATGTGCAGACCGGCTATCGCCGCGGCTATCTCCCCATGCGTGACGCCAGGCGCTGGGCCGACCTGGTGATCGAGGGCGGCAACATCGGTGTGCTGCTGGCCCAGGTGAGCGGGCTGCACACCATGACGAGCCTGGCCGGCTTCGAGGCGCTGTTGCGCGGCGTGCCTGTCACCTGCTGGGGCATGCCGTTCTACGCCGGCTGGGGGCTGACCGACGACCGCCACCCACCGCCCCGCCGCGGCCGGCCGCTGACGCTGGACGAGCTGGTTGCCGGAACGCTCCTGCTCTACCCCCGCTACCAGGATCCGGTGACGCGACTGCCCTGCCCACCCGAGGTGCTGCTGCGACGGCTGGCCGAGCCGGCGCTCTGGCCGCCGCTCAGCCCTGCCCGGCGGGGCTATGTGCTGTGGTGGAAGCTGCAGGGCGGGCTGTTGCGCGCCGCGCGGCATTGGGGCGTGCTGCGTCGATGAACGACCCATTTCCCAAGTCCTGGCAGCCATTATGACCCATGTGGTGATCTCCGGCGCCTCACGCGGGCTGGGTGCTGCGCTGGCACGCGCCTGGGCGGCGCCGGGCGTGACGCTGGGGCT
>JACMRO010000348.1 GCA_014376425.1 Rubritepida sp. | reverse complement strand
CATCGGCAAGGTGGTGGCGGGCGCGGCCCGGCGCGCCGCGGCCGGCGGCCGCCGGCCGGGCGGCAGCGGGCCGACCTCGCGCACCTGCCCCCGGGTGGGGGTGCTGGCGCCGAGCGTCTCGGGGATGCGCAGCTCGGCCCGGCTGATGGTGACGCGGCCGGCCAGGCTGCCGCCATTGGTCAGCGGCCCGCGCAGCGCCAGGTCGGCATCCAGCGTCGCCTCGCCGAACTCGCCGTTGACGGGGCGGGCGTTGCGGGCAGTGAGGCGCAGCTCGGCCGGGATGCCGGCGCCCAGCGGCTCAATCCAGCCCTGGCCGGTGATGGTGCCGCCGCCCAGTGTGCGGCCAACGAGCGTGTCCACCACCAGCCGCTCGCCCCGCGCGACGACCTGCGCCGTAATGCCGTCCAGCCGCACGCCGGTGATCGGGTTGGCGTAGCTGCCGTCGCTGAGGCTGGCGCTGCCTGCCAGCACCGGGGCGGCCGGGGTGCCGCTGGCCCGCAGATCGAGCCGCAGGCGCCCCGCTACGCGGTCGGCGCCGCCGGCCAGGAAGGGTCGGGCCAGCGAGCCCAGGTCGAGCTGGCCGCGCGCCGCAGCCGTGAAGGGCGCGTCCAGCCCGGGCCCCGCTGGCTGCGCCGCCTCGATGGTCAGGGCCACGGCGGGGCCGGCGGGGAAGCGCGCCTCGGCCCGCAACGCCCGGCCGGCCAGGCTGGCGGTGGCCTGCACCTGCGCCGCCGGCAGTCCGGCCAGGGCGGGGTCGGTGGCGCGCAGCCCTTCGATGCGCAGCGTGGCGCGGGCCTGGGGTGCGGCGGCCGGGCCGCTGGCCAGCACCTGGCCGGTCAATGTGCCCGCCACCGCGCCGGCGCTGAACGGCAGCAGCGGCAGCGCCGCGATGTCGGCGCGGCCGTTGATCTGGCCATCCGCCAGGCTGCCCTGCACCGCCAGCGATCCGCCGCGCTGGCTGACAAGGCGCGCGCCGGGCAGCGTGATGCGGCCGTCGGGTGCCACGCGGATGGTGGCCGGTGCGGCCAGACGCAGCGCGTCGGACCCGGCCCGGCCGTCGAAGCGCGTCAGGGTGATGGTGGTGTCGTCGCCCTGGGCGGTGCGGCCGGCCACGTCCAGTGTGCCCTGCCGCGCGCGCAGCCCGAAACGGAAGGCGAGTGCTGCAAGCGTGCCGTCGATCTCCGCCTGGACGGCTGGGCGGAAGGCGCCGGCGCCGACGCCGGTGCCCTCGATCGACAGCCGCAGCCCCTGCGCCGCCGGCCCCTGTGCGCCGGTGATGGCGCGGCCCTCGAGCCGCGCCGCCAGCCGCCCGGCCAACCCCACGCCGAGCGGCGCCAGGTCCGGCGCGTTGAACGTCAGGTGGCCCGTGACCGGCCCGGGCAGGGTGGCTGCCGCTTCGCCCTCGATGGCGATGCCGGCGAAGCGGGCCTGCAGCCGGGACAGGCGAATGGCGTTGCCGTCGCGCCCGGCCTCGGCTTCAATCGCCAGCGGCCGGCCGTCGATCCTGGCCTCGCCCTGGACGGTGAGCTGGGTGGGCGTGGCGCGGGCGTCGAGCCGCAGCGCCTCGACCACGCGTCCCTGCGCTGCGAGACGCGGCGTGGCCACGCGGGCCTGGATAACCGGCGCCTGGGGGGTGCCGGTGATTTCGCCTTCTGCGCTGATCGTGCCGCTGGTGCCGGGAGCGTCGCGAACCTCGGTGGTGAAGGCCAGGTCGAGGGCGGTTGCTGCCCTGCCGCGCAGGGTGGCGGCCAGGCGGGCGCCTTGCAGCCGAGCATCCACCATGCCGTCGCGCAGGCTGGCGTCGAGCGTCACTGTATCGCCCAGCAGCGCATCGGCCGCGCCCGCGCCGCGTGGCGCTTCGATGCGGATGCGCGTGGTGACATCCGGCGCGGCCATCGGGCCGGAAATTTCGCCCTCGGCCGTCACCGCGCGCCAGCCGAGGCCGGCCGGCAGCAGCGCGCCGAAGGCTTCGGGTGCGGCAGGCTCCACCCGGTAACGGGCGCTCAGTCGCTGGTCGGCGCCGAGCGTGCCCTCGGCGGTGAGGCGGCCGGCGGCGCTGGCGATGTCCAGCCGCTCGATGGCCAGTTCACCATCGGCGGCGCGGCGCAAGGTCAGACCGGGGATAATGTCGGCGGCCAGCGCGCGATACTCCGCGGGCAGCAGCGCGCCCCCCGCGACGCGGCCATCCAGCGTCAGCGTCACGGCGCCGTCCCGCAGCCCGACCCGGCCGCCGAGCCGCGCCTGCGCCTCGCCCAGATCGCCCCGCGCCTGCCATTGGGCGTCGGCCGCCGGGCCGCTGATCGACAGCCTGGCGGTGAACGGCGCCTGTGGCAGCCCGGCGAGGGTGGCGACGATGCCCTGCGCCGGTTCGGCCACGTCCAGCGTCGCCTCCAGCCGGTCGGCACCCAGTGCCATGTTCAGGGTGGCGGTGCCGGGTTGGTCCAGCCGCCGCGCGTCCAGCGCGCCACGCATGCCGGCCGAATCCAGCGCCAGCGCGCCGCGCAGGGCCAGGGTTACAGGGGTGCCGAGCAGCGCGGCACCGAGCTCGATGCGGTCGAATTGCAGCGCCTCGATCGCCAGTGCCAACGGCAGGCGGGGCAGGGAGGGGATGGCGAGCGGCACCGGTTTGGCGGTTACGGGTGCGGTGACCGCCGCGCGGTCCACAACCAGGCGGCCGACCCGCAGGCCGGTCAGCGTGACGCGGCGGTCGAACAGATCTCGCCAGGCCAGGGCGACCTCGGCATCGGTGATCTCCAGCCACACGCCCTGTGCATCGGCCAGCCGCAGCCGGCCTACCGCAAGCCGCCACGGCAGCTGGCCCGACACCCCATCGACGGACAGCCCCGGCACGAAGCCCGCCCCCAGCCCGACCGCCGCGCGCAGCCCCCACGGCGTCGCCAGCGCGCCCAGCAGCAGCAGGGGTAGCAGCAGTAGAAGCAGCACCCAGCGCATTAGAAGGCATGCCCGATGCCGAGATACAGCCCGAACGACCTGCTGCCCTGTTGCCGCACCAGGGGCACGGCGAAATCTGCCCGGATTGGCCCGATGGCGGTGTAGTAGCGCACTCCCAGGCCGGCGCCGGCGCGGATCGCATCGGTGGGCGCGCCGGCCCCCGTGCCCACCGCGCCCGCATCGATGAAGGCCACGAAGCCCAGCGAGCGGCCGACGCGCTGCCGCAGTTCGACCGACGCCTCCAGCAGGCTGGCGCCACCGGCCGGCCGCCCCCGCCTGTCGCGCGGCCCGATGGACTGGAAGTCGTAGCCGCGCACCGAGCCTCCGCCGCCGGCATAGAATCGCTGGCTGGGCGGCACCGCGCCGGCGCTGCCGTTCAGCAGGCTGCCGAATCCCACCCGCAGCGCCAGCACCGTGCGGCCGCCGCCGGTCAGGTCCAGATAGGTCGATGCACCCACCCGCAGGGCGACGAAGGGTGTGCCCTGGGTGAAGGCGTAGGAAGGCGTGACCGTGCCCAGCGCCCGGATACCGCGGCGCGGATCCAGTACGCTGTCGGTGCTGTCGTAACGGCCCTGCACTGTCCAGCCCGCCACCTGGTACGCTAACAGCTTCTCGCCCGGCGCGCCGCTCTGGCCGATATCGGCGATCGGGCCGGTGGACAGTGTCCAGCGTTCGGAGAGCCTGCGCTGGTAGAGCAGGCTGGCGACGAAGGCGTCGCGGTCGTAGCTGTCCAGCCGCTCGCGCACGAAGGCGGTGGAGGCCACCAGGGCGCCGTCGAAACCGGCGGGCAGCGGCTGCCGGTAGGTCACCGCCGCGCGGGCATTGGTCCGGTCCAGCTTGTTGCCCAGCCGGCTGGTCTCCAGCTCGACGCGAAGATTCTCGGCGCCGCCGAACAGGTTGCGGTGCTCCCAGCTACCGCGCAGGGCCAGGCCGTAATTGGTTTCGTACGCCGCCCCGGCGCTCAGTGCCCGGAACGGCCGCTCGCGCACGGTGATCGCCACCGGAAGCCGGCCATCCGCGTCCAGCGCCGCACCGGGGTCCAGCCGCACGCTCGAGAATGGGCCGAGCGCCGAGATGTCCGCCCGTGCCCGGTCCAGTCGGTCGGGGCTGTAGCTCAGGCCGGCCAGGCGAAGGGCGGCCACCCGGCGCACCACCTCGGGGTTGACCCGTTCGGTGCCGGCCACGCTGGGGCTGGCGAAATCGGCGCGGGGGCCGGGGGTCACGGTGAAGGTCACGTCCATGGCGCGGGCGGCGTGGTCCACCGTCACCTGGCGTTCGATGCGCGACAGCGGGCGGGCATCCTGGCGCAGGGCCGTGGCGGCGGCATCCTGCGCCGCCAGCACCGCCTCGGCCCGCGCCGGGCCCGCGGGCAGCACCACGGCCGGGCCGCCGATGGTCTCGACCCGGCGCAGGGTGTAGCGCGGGCCGCGGTCAACTGCGATGTCCAGAGCCACCGGGCCTGGGGGTGCGGCCAGCGCGGCCGGCTCCAGCGCGCGGCCGGGGGCGGTGACGCGCACCTGACCGGCCCAGTAGCCCTCGCTTTCCAGCGCCGGGCGCAATTTGTCCGGCTCAGCCCCGATGCGCGAAAGGATGCCCTCGGCATCGGTGGGCGCACGGCTCTGCAGGCCGATCAACCCCGAAGCGGCGCGTAGCAGGCTGTCCAGGTCGCTGTCGCCACTGGGCAGCAACCGCGCCTGATAGGGCACGGTGGGTGGATCGGTCTGTGCCCGGCTTTGCGGCAACACGCCCAGCGCCAGCATCGCCACCAGCAACCGGCCCTTTTGAACGCGCATTCCCATCCCGTGGTACAACGCTGGGCAGGCCGGCTGGTTGTCAGTCCTTATGGATTGGATCGATCCACTTGACCCCTTCGGGCCGCTCGACCGCTGCTATGTCGAGGTTCACCACCACCGCCTCATTGTCCGAGCGAACGAGCACGCATTGCAGGGTCTCGTCGGTGCTGGCGTTGATCTCCTGGTGCGGCACATAGGGCGGCACGAAGATGAAGTCGCCCGGGCCGGCCTCGGCCACGAATTCGAGTTTCTCGCCCCACCGCATCCGCGCCCGGCCGGAGACGACGTAGATCACGCTTTCCAGCGCGCCGTGGTGATGCGCCCCGCTCTTGGCGTCGGGGTGGATGTGGACGGTGCCGGCCCAGATCTTTTGCGCGCCGACGCGGGCGAAATTGATCGCCGCGGCGCGGTTCATCCCCGGCGTCTGGGCGGTGTTGGTGTCCAGGCTGTCGCCGGGGATGACGCGCACGCCCGAATGCTTCCAGCCATCATGCGGGATGTCGTGCGGCATCAGATCAGGCCCTTTTCGGTCAGTGCCGCATGGCCCTGGCGGAAGGCCGCCGCCATGCGATCGGGCGGCATGGCGCCGCTGAACAGGATGTGGCCGGCCAGGGCGAAACTGGGCACGCCGTTGATGCCCAACCGGCGGAAATGCGCATCCTCGGTTCGGATTTCGGCGTCGAACTCATCGCCGTCCAGGAAGGCCGCGGCATCGAGGCCGATCTCCGCCGCCAGCGCCGCCAGCACCGCCCGGTCGCCGATGTCCTGGCCCTCCTGGAAGTAGGCGCGGAACATCCGCTCGATCATCGCGTCCTGCAGTGGGCCGGCGAATTTCGCCAGCCGATGCGCGAGGACGGTGTTGGGGGTGCGCTTTTGCTCACCCAGGCGGAACTCCAGCCCCGCCGCGGCACCGGCCTGCGCCACCTGCGCATCCTTCTTCGCCGAGGCCGCCAGGCTGCCGAATTTTTGCGCGCGGTAGGCCGCCCGGTCCACGCCCCCGGCCGGCATATCGGGGTTGAGCTGGTAGGGGTGCCACTGCACCTGCGCGTCCCAGCCCAGCTCGGCCAGCGCTGCGGTCAGGTTGGCCCGGCCGATCCAGCACCATGGGCAAATGGCGTCCGACACCACGTCGATGCGAAGCCCCAGCGGCCGACCCGGCCCGCCGGCTCTCGTGTCGCCCTGGGAAGCCGATGCGGGCGTCAGCAGATCACTCATGGCTCATACCCCTTGGCCGCCATTGCCAGGCCGCCGAACAACGCAAAACCGCGCGTTCGCCAGCCGAACACCGGGTCATCCTTCGCCAGCAGGCGGAATTCGCTCACGCAGCGTGCCCATTGCAGGCTGCCCAGCACGATATAGTCGGCATAGCCCGGCGCTTCACCCCCCAGCCAGGGCTGCGCCGCCAGCGTCATCCGCAGCGGCTGCAAGATCTTTCGGAAGGCATGCACGTCCTGGTCCCGGCCGGCCTGCACCGCCTCCAGCGTCTGGCCGAAACGCGCCTCCCGGCTGGTGCGGAAGTAGGCCTGGTCGGCCGGCGCCAGGCAGTCATGGACGTCGAGCAGGATCAGCCGCGCCAGCGCCGGGTGCAGCACCGCATCGGCCCAGGCGTTGATGAAGCGCGTGGTGGCCGCGGCGCCGCGGAACAGGCTGGGCTGCGGGTGGTGCGCCTCCAGCCATTCGGCGATCGCCCAGGAATCGCTCAGCACCGTGTCGCCATCCACCAGCACCGGCACCAGGGCTTGGCCCGAAAATGCTAGCCGATGGCCCTCGGTGAAGCGCCAGGGCGCGGCTTCCACTTCCAGTCCCTTATGGGCCAGCGCGAATCGGGTGCGCCAGCAATACGGGCTGAAGCGCTGCGCCGGGTCCGCGCCCGCCAGTTCGTAGAGTGTCATCGCCATGTTGCGTCATTCCCGGTTCGGCGCCATTGCGGCGCAGAACCAAGCGATTGGGAAGAGGCGATGCGCACACAGGTCGGGATCATCGGCGCCGGACCGGCCGGGTTGTTGCTGGCGCATCTGTTGCATCGTGCGGGGGTGGATGCCGTGGTCATCGAGGCCCGCGACCGCGCCTATGTCGAAGGCCGCATTCGCGCCGGGCTGCTGGAACAGGGGAGCGTGGACACGCTGACCGAGGCCGGCCTGGCCGCCCGGCTGCACCGCGAGGGCCTGGCGCATGACGGGATGGATCTGCGTTTCGAAGGCGAGCACCACCGAATCGACCTCGCCGGCCTGACCGGCAAGCGCGTCACCATCTACGGTCAGCAGGAGGTGGTGCGCGACCTGATCGCGCAGCGCCTGGAAGACGGCCTGCCCCTGGTGTTCGAGGCCGCGGATGTGGCGGTGCACGACATTGGCGGTTCGCCGCGCATCACCTGGGCCGGCGGTGCGCTGGATTGCGACTTCATCGCCGGCTGCGACGGCTTCCACGGCATCTGCCGCGGGGCGATCCCGGCCGATGCCCTAACCTTGCACGACCGCATCTATCCCTTTGCCTGGCTGGGCATCCTGGCGCAGGCGCCGCCGGCCAGCCACGAACTGATCTACGCCCGCCACGCCGACGGCTTCGCGCTCGCCACGATGCGCAGCGAGACGTTGAGCCGGATGTACATCCAATGCGCGCCCGACGAGGACCTGGCGCAATGGTCCGATGCCCGCATCTGGGACGCGCTGCACACCCGCCTGGCTCGCGCCGGCCTGCCCAGCCAGGTGCATGAAGGCCCGATCATCCAGAAGGGGGTGACCGCGATGCGCAGTTTCGTGGCCGAGCCCATGCGGTACGGAAAGCTGTTCCTGGCCGGCGATGCCGCGCATATCGTGCCGCCGACCGGCGCCAAGGGCATGAACCTGGCCATCGCCGATGTGCGCGTGCTGGCTCGCGCGCTGGACGATGCCTGCCACGGCCGCGGCGAGGCGTTGCTTGATGGCTACAGCGCGACCTGCCTGGAGCGGATCTGGCAGGTGCAGCGCTTCAGCTGGTGGATGACCCAGATGCTGCACCGCACCGATCACGGCGACGGCTTCGAACACCGGATCCAGACGGCCGAGCTGCGCTATGTCGTGGGCAGCGAAGCGGCCCGGACCACACTGGCGGAGAATTACGTTGGCCTGCCCTACGCCGCCTGAGCTGCCAGCCGGGCCAGGCCGGCCAGCCCCGGCTCGGCCAGGGTGATCAGCCGTAGCGGCACCGCTTCCAGCCAGGCACGAAAGCGGCCCTTGGCGCAGAAACGCGCGTGGAAGGCCGCGTTCAGCGCGGAGCGGCGCTGGTTGAGGATGTTGCCGGCCAGGAAGACGCCGCCTTGCGCGCCGGTGGCCAGGGCAGCGTTGCCGGCAAACCCCGCCAGCAGGGCCATGAACATCGCATCGGGGCCGGCCGCGCCGGCCGCACCCAGATGGGCAAAGCCCGGACCGGACAGGGCGCGCTCGGCGGAGGCGTG
>JACMRO010000347.1 GCA_014376425.1 Rubritepida sp. | reverse complement strand
TTGGGCCTGCGCCGGGCTGGCGGGGCTGGCTTTCCTGGCAGTGGCCCTGCTGGTGCGCGAGGCGCCGCCCGCCGGCCCACCGCGCCGCATGCAGGACGATGCGCGCGCCGTACTGGCCTTCACCGTTTCGCGGCCGCTGCTGTCAGCCATGGCGCTGGCCTTCGTCAGCTTCGGCGTGATGCTGGGGCTGCGCGGGCTGTGGGGCGGGCCGTGGCTGATGCAGGTTGAGGGCTTCTCCCGCATCGAGGCGGGCAACCTGCTGTTGCTGGCGGCGGCCGCGCTGGTGGTGGGGCCATTCCTGGCCGGGCTGCTGGCACGGGTGACGGGGCGGCTGGTGCTGTTGCTCGCCGCAGGCCACCTGGTGGCGGCGGGGATGATCGTGGCGCTGGTGCTGGTGGGCGGCATGCGCGTGGCCTGGCTGGACGGGCTGTTGCTGGTCGGTTTCGGGCTGAGCATCACCACCCAGGTCTGCCTGTTCGCGCTGGTCCAGGGGCGGGTCACCCCCGATGTCGCGGGCCGGGCATTGTCGGCCATGAATATTTATTTTTTCGGCGGCGCGGCGTTCCTGCAGGGCCTTACTGGGCTGGCGGCGGCCTGGGGCGGGGTTGCGGCGGCGCTGTTGACGCTGGCGGTGGCGCTGGTGCTGGGCAGCCTGGTCTTTCTGTGGCTGGAACGGGGCCCGAGTATCGGGTAAGACGGCGGCCGGGCCGGGCTAGCCGCCGGCTGGGGCCGGGTTAGCCTCCGGCAAGGGCCGGGTTAGCACAGTGGTAGTGCAGCGGTTTTGTAAACCGAAGGTCGGGGGTTCAAATCCCTCACCCGGCATCGCATCCTGCGTCCTCACCTCAGGCCCGCCGCCTTGCCGCCCGCGCAGCAGATCGCATCCACCCGCAACATCCTCATCGGCATCGCCTGCATGGGCCTGGCCGGGCTGCATTTTTCGCTGATGGGCGGCATCGCCAAGCTGCTCGGGCAGACCTACTCATCGGTGCAGGTGTCCTGGGTGCGGGCCACCGTCCATCTCGTCTTCCTCGCCGCCGTTTTCCTGCCGCGATACGGCACCGGCGTGCTGCGCACCCGCAAGCCCGCCTTGCAGCTGGGCCGGGCCGCCATGCTCACCACCTCCAACCTGTGTTTCTTCTTCGCCATCACCTTCATCCCGCTGGCCAAGGCGTCGGCCGTCTCGCTGGCTGCGCCGCTGATCGTGGCCCTGCTCGCCTGGCCCCTGTTGCGGGAGAGGACGACGCCGCTGCGGGTGGCCTCGGTGCTGCTGGGGTTCGCTGGCGTGCTGGTGGTCATCCGCCCGGGTGGCGAGGTCTTCCACCCAGCCTCGCTGCTCGTGCTGGTCTCGGCCAGCGCGTACGGTGTGTACCAAATTCTTACCCGGATGGTCTCGCCCTTTGACCAGCCCGCCACGTCGGCGCTGTGGGCGCCGCTGACCGGGGCCGGGCTGCTACTGCTGGCGCAGCCCTGGGTGTGGGAGAACCCGCGAAGTCTGGCCGATTGCGGGCTCTTCCTGGCCTGTGGTGCCTTAGGTGCTGTTGGGCACTACCTCGTCGCGCAGTCGCTGCGCTTCGCGCCCGCCAACATCGCCTCGCCGTTCCAATACCTTCAGCTGCTGGCCGCCGTTGGCGTGGGTTACATGCTGTTCGACGATTGGCCCGATGCGCTGACCTGGGTGGGTGCCGGCATCATCGTCTGCGCCGGGCTTGTCCTGGCCTGGAGCCAAGCGGCACCGCGCCGGCTTTCGTCATGAAACGCCGCGCCGCGCCCCTGCGTTTAACCCTTGACCGCACGCGCCACCATCCTGGTGGCGCCGGTAGAAAAGGAGCTCAATCATGGACAGCGATCGGATCAAGGGCGTCGGCAATCAGATCAAGGGCACCGTGAAGGAGGCCGCTGGCAACCTGACCGGCGACGCCAAGCTGAAGGCCGAAGGCATGGCCGACAAGGCAAAGGGTAAGGCGCAGAATGCGATTGGCGGCGTGAAGGACGCGGTGCGGGACGCGGCCGACAAAGCATGAACCGCGTCGGCAACACCTCGTCCGACGGCACGATGATGCACAACGCCTCCTCGACGGCAGGGCGGATGTGGCATCACCGCGCTAGCCTTTCGGCGGTGATCGTGGGTGCGTTGGTCGCGGTGACCGTGGGCATCACGCTCACAGCGCTGGGTGCCGCCATCGGCAGCGGTCTGGTTGACGCCGTGGACCGCGACTCCCCCTCAGCGTCGAGCTTCACCATGGCGGCCGGCGGGTGGATGCTGTTGACCAATCTGGTTGGACTGTTCGTCGGCGGCCTGGTGGCGGGACGTCTTTCCGGCGCTCTGTCCAAACAGGACGGCGCGCTGCACGGCCTTGGCGTGTGGGCCATTGCGTCGCTTTTCGCCCTGATGTTGCTGGGCGGCGTCGCCGGCCGCGTCACCAGCGCGGTGGGCAGCGCGGCTGGCGGCGCCGCGAATTCGGTAGCCCAGGCGGCAGGTGCGGCGGCCGGTGCCGCAGCACCTTCCATAAACCCGCGTGAGCTGGCCGATCGGGCCCGCGCGGCGCTCAGCGCACCATCGGATCCGGCGCGGATGAGCACCGACCAGCGTGGGGCGGAGATCGCCCGGATCGTCGGCACCCGCATCGCCCAGGGCAACCTGAACGATGCGGACCGTCAGCGCCTCAACACGTTGATCGGTGCCGAAGCCGGCATTCCGGCCGATGAAGCGGACCGCCGGGTGCGGGCCTATGAGGCCGAAGCCCAGCGCGTCGCCCAAGAGGCCGAGCAGCGCGCACGGCAGGTGGCCGATGCCACGGCGAAGGCCGCGTCGCTCTCTGCGTGGTTCGCCTTCGCGGCCATGCTGCTGGGCGGCTTGGCCGCTTGGCTGGGTGCAGGCAGCGGCGCCACCAGCCGGTGGCGTGACGAGGAAACGATTGCACGCTGATTGGGCGATGACGGGACGGGCGGGGCCGCGAAGCCCCGCCCTTTCTGTCGACTGGTTGGCAGTGCGGCCTGAAGCGGGGAATAGAGAATGCGGCCGGGGGCGGCCAAACACCCCATGACGGTAGGCAGGCGCGGATCATGGCGGTGGAGACCGGCCTGGGCGGCGCCGTGGCCCTGCGCGGCATCGTACCCGTCGCGGTCGATGGCCGGCATGTCGGCGTGCTGGAATTCACCAGTGGATTCGACATTCCGTTGGAGCGGGCACGCGCCACCACTGGCATGGGCTGGTCCTACAGCATCAGCGCCGAGGTCGCGACGCGCACGGAGCGGCCGCCCAACCCGCGGCAGGACGCACCGCAGGCGGACGACATTCACATCGCCTTCTCCGAGCCGCAGATCGGCGAGATCGTGCGCGCCATTCGCTTCAACCCGCGCCAGGCCGAGCATGCGCTGGTGCGGCAAGGCGGCCGCAGCGTCTTCGTGAAGAGCTTCGCGCTCAACAACTTCTCGGGCGTGCCAACCATCACCATCGCCAATGTGCAGGACGTGACGGACGCCTTCGCCGGCGTGCTGCAATCGGTGTTGCTGAAATGCGCCCTGATCTTCCTGGCCATCACCATCCTGGGCAGCTGGGGCGCGGTCAAATTCTCCCAGGTTCGGGCGGCGTTCAATGGCGTCATCGGCCGGCAATCGAAGGAGCTGGCCGAGCGCATCGCCACCGGCGACGCGGCGGCGGCCAAGCTGCGCCAGGTCGACCTCATCAAGCGCGGCTTCTTCAACAACCTGGTGACGGCGGTGTCGGAACCGCTGCAGGCGGTCTCGGGCCACCTGGCCACGTTGGCACCGGTGCTGGACCGTTCGCCCGACCCAGCCCTGGCGGGCCGGCTGGACTTTCCGGTGGCCGAGCTGCGCCGTCTCAGCCGTCTGGTGGACGACTACCATCAGATCGAGCTGTTCCGGCAGAAACTGGTGCCGAATGCGGCGCCCCTGGCCGATGTGGTCGCGCAGGCGCTGGAGGATGATCTGGCGCTGTGGCGCCGCCTGCCGCAGCTCAGCATCAGCGCCGCGGTACCGGCCGACCTGCCGCCGATGCGCATCGATGCGGGGATGCTGCGCCGCGCCATCGGCAGCCTGGTGGGCCATGCGGTCAACCAGTCCGGCCAGGGCGCCATCGCCATCACCGGCAGCCAGGATCCCGAAAAATGGCTGGTGCTGAGCCTCACAGGCAGCGCCTTCGCCGGCCGCGCGGCGCCGACCGAAGCGCTGCTTGACGAATCCCGCCAGTTCCTCGGCCGGCTGGCCGAGGCCACGGGCTCCCCCGGCCCAGGCCGAGCGGATGGCCGGCCTGGTGCTGGCCCGCGTCGTGGTCGAATTCTTCGGCGGCACGCTTTCCGCGGGCCCCGCCGCGGCGCCGGGCTTCGTCATCCGCCTGCCAGCGGCGGCCTGAGCTATGTTGCAAACCTAAGGCCGGCTCGGCCTCATCATTGCCGCACTCGCGTTGTTGGTCTTGTTGGGCAGCCTGTTTACCGGCCCGCTCGCCTTCGTCTTCGACCTGTCGGAGGAGCCGCTGGGGCGCATCCTGCTGGGTGGGCTGTGCCTCGCACTGA
>JACMRO010000346.1 GCA_014376425.1 Rubritepida sp. | reverse complement strand
GTCGAGCGGGGCGGGCGGTTCGCGGCTGCCGGGGCGCGGGGTCCAGGGCGAGCCACCGGTCTGCGGGATGCGCGGGGGCGGCTGGACGTCGCGCACCCGGCCGGCGGGCTTACCCATTGGTGCGGGCGTCGGTGCGGACGTTGCTTCGCCAGGCACCGGCGGCGCCTTCAGGGCGTCGAGCGCCGCCGCCGCCAGCGCGCCCAGCGCGCGGCCGACCTGGCGGGTCTGCGTCACGCTCATGCCGAAGGCGCCCCCAGTCGCGCGCCGGCGGCGGGGCGGGGTGGCGGCGCCTTGCACCAGCGCCCCGAGAATACGTCCGAAATCCATGGCAGCAGCCTACACTGGCCGCAGCGCCTGCGCGATGGCCGGTGCCAGGCCACGAAACTCCGCCGCGCGGGGGCTTTTCGGCCGCCAGGCCAGAGCCAGGGTACGGCTGGGGGGCGGCCCACCCGGGTTGCTCATCGGCCGCACCACCAGTTCGGTGCCGGCCAGCACGCCGCCGTCGATCGCCAGCCGCGGCAGCAGGGTGGCACCCAATCCTCCCTGCACCATCTGCACAAGAGTGTGCAGGGAAGTGGGGGCGAAGCCTTCGCCGCGAGTCACGCCGGTGGGCAGGCCGCAGGCCTCCTGCGTCTGGGCGCGCAGGCAGTGACCGTCTTCCAGCAGTAGCAGCGGCTCGGCCGCCAGCGCTGTGACGGATACGACGGCCTGCCCGGCCAGGCGGTGGCCGGCGGGCAGGGCGGCCCAGAAAGCGTCGGTGGCGATGGGCAGCGTCTCGGCCGGGCCGCAATCACAGGGCAGGGCCAGCAGCAGGACGTCCAGCCGCCCGGCTTCGAGGCCGGCCAGCAGCCGGTCGGTCTGGTCCTCGCGCAGCCACAGTTTTAGGCGCGGGAACGCCGTGGCGATGGCCGGCATCAGCCGCGGCAGCAGGAATGGACCGAGGGTGGGAATGATGCCGAGCCGCAGCGGCCCCGACAGCGGCGCGCGGGCCGACTGCGCGGTTTCCGCCACCGCCTCCAACGCCGCCAGCGCGGCCCGGGCGCGGTCCACCACTTGCAGGCCCAACGGCGTGAACACCGGCCGCTTGGCGGCGCCGCGTTCGAGCAGCGCCGCGTCGAGTTGGCGTTCCAGCGTGATCAACCCGGCCGACAGGGTCGATTGCGTCACCGAGCAGGCTGCGGCGGCGCGGCCAAAATGCCCAAGCTCCGCCAGAGTGACGAGGTAGCGGAGTTGCTGCGGGCTGGGGAGGATCATCATCGATTGGTTCGATCATAGCGTCGTTTCGTTGGTCCAACAAACTTGACAGCCGGGCACCGCGCCGCCTCACTGCGCCCATGATTAGAAGCGTCTGCATCATCGGCGCCGGCATCGGGGGATTGGCGGCGGCGATGGTGCTGGCGGGGCGTGGGGTGCAGGTGGACGTGCTGGAGCAGGCGCCAACGGTCGGCGGCAAGGCGCTGCATGTGCCCGCCGCGCACGGCATCACGCTGCGGCCGGTGTTCGATGCGTTGTTCGCCGATGCCCCCGCCGCCCCGCCGCCAATGACCCGGCAGACATTACTGATGCGCCACCGCTGGGCGGACGGCACGTCGCTCGACATCGTCGATGGCGTGGCCGCCAATGCCGACGCGGTGGGGCGCTTGCGCGGTGCCGCGGCGGCGCGCGGCTATCGCGAATTCGCCGCCCGCGGGCAGCGCTATTTCGAGGCGTTGGAGCAGCCCTTCATCAACGCCCAGCGCCCCGGCGCGCTGCAATTCGCCGCCCAGCCGCAGCTTGCGCGGCAACTGGGCCTGGGCGCCCTGGCGCCGCTATGGGACGCGCTGGGCGCGCACTTCACCGACCCGCGTTTGCGCCAGGTATTTGCCCGCGCCGCCTGTTATGTCGGCGCATCCCCGCTGCTGGCGCCGGCCACGCTGATGATGATCGCCCATATCGAGCAACAGGGCGTCTGGTGCCTGGATGGCGGCCCGACGGCGTTGGTAGCGGCGATGCGCGATGCGGCGATGGCCGCCGGCGCCCGGCTTCGACTGGCCACCCGCGTGACCGGCCTGCGCATCGAGGGCGGCCGCGCCCGCGGCGTGCTGCTGGGCGCCGAGGTGCTGGCCGCCGATGCGGTGATCGCCAATGTCGACGCAGCCGGGCTGGTGCCTGCAACCCCGCCGCTGCCTGCCGCCAAACGCTCCTTCTCCGCCATCGCCTGGCGGGTGCGGCGGCGTGATGACGGCCCGGCCCGCCAGGTCTTCCTGCCCGACGACCCGACCGCGGAATTCACTGCGTTGCATTACCGCCAGCGCCTGGCCGACCAACCAAGCCTGCAAATCGGCGGCGATACCGCGATGATCCTGGCGCCGGCCCGGGCTGACACCCGCCCGCTCGCCGCCGAAGCCATTGCCGCCGCCGGCCAGGCCGCGCTGGCGCTCACCCATGGCAGCCTGGAGTTCGACGACACCGTGCCAACCACACCCCAGGATTTCGAGCACGAGGCGCCAGGCCAGGGCGGCGCGCTGTACGGCCAGGCGTTGCATGGCTGGGGCGCCAGCTTCGCCCGCCCCGGCGCCCGCACCCGGCTGCCCGGCTTCTATCTGTGTGGCGGCGGCTGCCATCCCGGCGCCGGCCTTGCCATGGCCGCGCTGTCCGGCCGCCTGGCGGCGGAGGCGGCGCTGGCATGACCGGCTGGGAGTTCGACCGCGAGGTTCCGCCACGCGGCTATCGCTGGTGGTATGTCGATGCGCTGTCCGATGATGGCCAGCATGGCATCACCATCATCGCCTTCATCGGCACGGTGTTCTCGCCCTGGTATGCCTGGGCCAGGCAGGGCGGCGGCGGCGACCCGATGGAGCATTGCTGCATCAACGTGGCGCTGTATGGCCGGCCGCGGCGCTGGGCGATGACCGACCGCCGCGCCTGGGCAGTCCGGCGCGACGAGAGCAGCTTCCAGGTCGGTCCCAGCGGGCTGCGCTGGGACGGCACGGCGCTGACCATCGAGATCGACGAAGTCTGCGCCCCCTTCCCGCGGCGGCTGCGCGGCACGGTGCGGCTGACGCCCCGCGCCCTCTCCACCCGCAGCTTTGCCCTGGACGCGGCAGGGCGGCACAATTGGCACCCGATCGCGGCGCGATCGCGCGTCGAGGTGTCGTTCCAGAGCCCCGGCCTTGGCTGGTCCGGCCCGGCCTATTTCGACACCAACCACGGCCAGGCGCCGCTGGAGCAGGACTTTTGCGCGTGGGACTGGTGCCGGGCGCCGATGCCCGATGCCACTGCCATTCTCTACAATGCGCAGCGCCGCGACGGCACCGCGCAGTCGCTTGCGTTGCGTGTCGGCAATGACGGCGCGGTGACGGATTTCACCCCCCCGCCGCCGGCCGCGCTGCCCAGGACGCTGTGGCGCGTCGCCCGCCCCACCCGCTCCGAGAACGGCGCCGCCACGCTGGTCCGCACGCTGGAGGATGCGCCGTTCTACTCCCGGTCGGAAATCCGCACCTGCCTGTTGGGGCAGCAGGTGACGGCCGTGCATGAAAGCCTGGAGCTGGATCGCTTCGCCAACCCGCTGGTGCAGATGCTGCTGCCGGTGAAGGTGCCGAGGCCGTTCTGGTAGGCGCGCTGCTCGGCCTTTTCGTCTCCGCCTTTGGCGCCGCGACGCTGCTGCCAATCGGCTCGGAGCCGGTGTTCGTGGCCCTGCTGCTGGGCGATGTGGCGGCGCCCTGGCTGCTGGTGGCGGTGGCATCGGCCGGCAACACGCTGGGTTCGGTGGTGAACTGGTGGCTGGGTGGCCGGCTGGAACGCTTCGTGGGAAGGCGCTGGTTCCCCGTAGGCCCCGCCGCGCTGGAACGCGCACGCGGCTGGTATGCGCGCTGGGGCCGCTGGTCGCTGCTGCTGGCCTGGCTGCCGCTGGTGGGGGACCCGCTAACGATCATGGCGGGCGCGATGCGTGAGCGGCTGGGGGTCTTTCTGGCACTGGTCGGCATTTCCAAGACTTGCAGATTCGTGGCCCTGGCCCTCATCACATCGTACTGGACTTAAGGGGGAAGCATGGCACCGCACGCCGTCATCATCGGCTCGGGCTTCGGCGGGCTGGCCGCCGCGGTACGGCTGGGCGCGCGCGGCTGGCGCGTCACCGTGGTCGAAAAGCTGGATGCGCCGGGCGGCCGAGCCACCGTCTTCCGACAGGATGGCTTCACCTTCGACGCCGGCCCCACCATCATCACCGCGCCCTATCTGCTGGAGGAACTGTGGACGCTGTGCGGCCGGAGGATGGCGGACGACATCACGCTGAAGCGGATGGATCCGTTCTACGAAATCCGCTTCGACGACGGCACGGTCTTCTCCGCGTTCGACGACCTGGGGCGGATGGAAGCGGAGGTGGCCCGCATCGCACCTTCACAGGTGGAGGGGTTCCGCCGCTGCATCGCGGATTCGGAAAAAATCTACCAGGTCGCCTTCGAGAAACTGGCCGACCAGCCCTTCCACAGCTTTGCCCAGATGCTGCGCGAGGCGCCGGACATGCTGCGTCTCGGCGGCATGCGCAGCGTCTTCAGCAAGATCAGCGACTACTTCACCGACCCTAAGCTGCGCGTGGCATTCAGCTTCCACCCACTGTTGATCGGCGGCAATCCGCTGACGACCACCGCCTATTACTGCCTGATCCAGCACCTGGAGCGGCTGCATGGCGTGCACTACGCCATGGGCGGCACGGGGGCGCTGGTGACCGGCCTGGTCGATCTGGCGGAGGGCCAGGGCGCCACTTTCCGCTACGATGCCGAAGTGGCCGAGATCACCGTGGCCGATGGCCGCGCCAGCGGCGTGCGCCTGGCTTCGGGCGAGCATATTCCCGCCGACATCGTGGTCAGCAACGCCGATCCGGCCTGGACCTATTCGCGGCTGCTGAACACCCGCAAGCGCCGGCGCTGGACGGACGCCAAACTGGCCCGCGCCAAATACTCGATGAGCCTGTTCGTCTGGTATTTCGGCACCAGCCGCCGCTTCGAGGACGTCTATCACCATGCCATGGTGCTGGGCCCGCGCTATGAGGGGCTGCTGCGCGACATCTTTTCCCGGCAGCACCTGCCTGACGACATGAGCCTGTATTTGCACCGGCCCAGCGCGTCTGATCCCTCGGTCGCGCCGCCGGGCTGCGATGCCTTCTACGTGCTGTCGCCGGTGCCCAACCTGGGCAGCGGTACCGACTGGGCCGCGCAGGGCGAAATCTATCGCGCCCAGGTGCAGCAGCGGCTGGAGGACACGATCATGCCGGGGCTGGGCGAGAGCATCATCACCTCCCGCATCATGACGCCGCAGGATTTCCGCGATCGCCTGCTGTCGTATCAGGGGGCCGCCTTCGCGATGCAGCCGCAATTATTCCAGAGCGCCTGGTTCCGCCCGCACAACCGCAGCGAGGAGCTGGAAGGGCTCTACCTCGTCGGCGCCGGCACCCACCCCGGCGCGGGTGTGCCTGGGGTGATCTCCTCGGCACGGATCCTCGATAAGCTGGTGCCGCATGGCGATGCGTGGCCGGCGCGGGCCTGACGCCTGACGCCGGACAATTAAGGCCGGACACCTGAGGCCGGACACCTGAGGCCTATCACGATACGGTCATGGCCGGGCCCGGGCCTGGCCATGACCGCTCCATTGCTCAGTAGCCGCCGCGGTATCCGCGATCGTACCCGCGGCCATACCCGCCGCCGCCGCCATAGCCACCGCC
>JACMRO010000030.1 GCA_014376425.1 Rubritepida sp. | reverse complement strand
GCTGCTGCGCTGGTACCGCGAGGCCGCCAATGCGCTGCTGCCGGCAGGCGCCATCCTGGGCCAGGCGGCGGCCGCACGGCTGTTGGCGCGGCGTGGTGTACCGGGGCAGATGGCCGGTGCCACCGCCACGGTGGACATCACGGTCGAGGCTGTCAGCCAGCTGTTCTTTACCCTGGCCGGGATCGGGCTGCTGCTGGCGGGGCGCGACAGCGGCGGCCTGGCGGGCTTCGCCATGGCCGGCCTGGGGATCGCGCTGGCCGGCGCCGCCGCCATGGTCGCCGTCCAGCGCAGCCTGCCGCTTGCGCTGATCGAACGAATGCTGGCCCGCCTCTCCCGCCGCTGGCCCGCCATCCAGCCCGGCGCCATCCGTGACTTTCAGGCGGCGATCCTGGCGTTGCATGCCGACTGGCCGCGCCTGGTCGCCGCCATCTCGTTCCACACCATCTCCTGGGTACTCGGTGCCGTCGAGATCGCCGGCGTGCTGTGGCTGCTCGGCCACCCCGTCTCCCTCGTCGATGCGCTGGTGATCGAGGCATTGGCCCAGGCGCTGCGCAATGCAGGCTTTCTGCTGCCGGGCGCGCTGGCGGTGCAGGAAGGGGCGATCATCGCGGCTGGTGCGCTGGTGGGCGTGCCGCCCGCCGCCGCCCTGGCGGCCGCCCTCATCCGCCGCTCGCGCGAGGTGTTGTTCAGCGTCCCCGGGCTGATCGCTTGGCAGCGCGCCGAGATTCATGCCACATCCGGCACAATCCTAAAGGACACCCCATGACCGCGACCCGATCCGGCCTGATGGACCTGCTGCGCCTGGTGCCCTCCGGTGGGCCAGCCATTCTGAACGCGTCCGTCACCAACCTGTGCAACGCGACCTGCGACTTCTGCAACTTCGCGCATAACAAGGGCTTCGTGACCGACCGGCGCTCGATGGACGCAACACGCTTCCACGATTCGCTCGCGCACATGCGCGAGCAGGCCAATGTGCGGTTCGTGACCTTTATGGGCGGCGAGCCGCTGCTGCACCCCAAGATCGCCGAGATGGCGCACAGCGCCTCGGCCATGGGCGTGCAGCCCACCATGGTCACCAATGGCTGGCTGCTGCCGGGCAAGCTGGAGGCGCTTTCGGCCACCGGCATCAGCACGATCTTCATCAGCATCGACAGCGAACACGCGTCGGAGCACGAGAAGAACCGTGGTCTGAAGGGCGTGTGCGAACGCATCCGCGAGAGCAATACGCGCATGATCGGCATGGGCCTGACGCCCATCGCCTCGGTCGCCATGACGCGGCTGGTGGGCGACTACCGGGCGCTTGGGCATTTCCTTAAGGA
Organism: Rubritepida sp.; assembly: GCA_014376425.1. GTDB lineage: Bacteria > Pseudomonadota > Alphaproteobacteria > Acetobacterales > Acetobacteraceae > Rhodovarius. The sequence goes on along the minus strand of JACMRO010000030.1, from coordinate 1,721 downwards.
ACTCGGCTTCGCGGCGGTGACCTTCTCCTATCCGCGACGGGCCGCCCTGGGCTCGTCCTCGCTGGTCTGGTCGGAGGATAGCGACCTGGTCGACATGTCCACCGCTGAATTGCTCGCCGCCTTCGACGGCGTCGAGGAAGCCCGCAAGGTCATCCCGGTGCACAATCCGCGCCAGGGCATCGCCGACATGCGGCGGCGGCTGACCGGAGAGGCGGAGCGGTTCATCTGCCACGCTGGCTACAAGTATTTCTACATGGACTGGAATTACGACCTCTGGCGCTGCGAGGATTGGAAGGCGCCGATCTCCTCGGTGTGGGACTTCACGCCGGACAAGATGGTGCGCGACGGCTGCCAGGCCTGCACAACGGATTGCTACCGTGATGCCTCGATCATGCTGCATTTCTCGATATCCATCGGCGACAGCTTCGCGCGGTTCCGCGAGGGCAAGCTGGGTGCGGGTTTCGCGGCGCTGGCCGACCGGAGAAACCTGGGCCCGATCGCCGCGGTGATGGGCCATGGCAAGCGGCTGAAGGGCTTAGTCGGCGCCGGCTGACGCGCGCCCGGCGGCGCCCGCCGGGCGGCGTGGTGGGACGTTGCCGCGCGGCGCCAGGCGCGGCAGGAGCAGACCAGCGGCCGCGCTGCGGCCAGTGGGGCGATGGCCGGCGCGGCTGCGAGCGCCCAGCGGGTGGCGGCGCGCAGCCGACGGCCCTGAATGTCGGCGATGACCGCGCCCAGCGATCTGTTCAGCGCCTCCAGGCCGATCAGCAGCCCGACGCGGTCGCGCACCTGGTCCAGTTCCGGTTCGTCGAACAGCAGGCGGATGAGGCCGGCTGCGCGGACGAGGCCCAGTGCCAGGCAGTCACGCGGTTCGGGCAGGGCGTCGCCCAGGGCCAGGTCGCGCAGGCGGGTGCGGATCTCGGCGGTCTCCGCGCGCCCCGGCTGCTTCGGGTAGCGGGTGCCGAAGAGGCGCAGGAAGCCGCCGCGTTCGCGCCGCAAAAGGCCGGTTTGCACCAGCCGCTCCAGCACCGCCGCACGTCGGCTGGCGGCTTCCCGCAGCAGCAACATCAGCGCGGCCCGGCTGTCGGCAGGGGTCTCCAGGCCAAGCAGGCGCAGCGAATCATCCAGCACGGGCTCGCCGGTGCGGGCGCCTGAATGCAGTACCAGGCGGTGGCCGTCATTGTCGACGCGATCGGCCAGGGACAGTTCCATCAGCACGGCGCCGGCCAGCGCCAGGTCGGCCGCCATGCCCTGGCGGCCAAGCGCCTCGCCGCTGGCATCGTCGAGCGTGAGCAGGACGATCTCGTCGGGGAGGATCATGCGGGCTCCGATGGCTGGGGCCCGCCGGCGGCAAGGCGCTGCGAGCCGCTGGCCATCAGGCGGCGACCGCCAGCGACCAGGGCGACATGGCGTCGGTAATGCCGACGCGGCCGGCCGGGCCCTGCTGGATCAGGTTGGGGCAGGCGAAGTTCACCGGCAGAACGTCGTGGTCCACCACGGTCACGGCGGCGTCCGCCGCCAGGGCGGCGAGGATTTCGGCGCCCAGCCGGCGGTCGGCGGTCACGCCGTCCGGGCTGCTGACGTCCAGCCGCGGATGGTGCGCGGCATCCTCCGGGTCCATGCCGAAATCGGCGACGTAGCTGAGCAGTTGGAACCCCCCCGCCATGATGCGCCGGCCGCCCGAGGCACCAGTGGCGATCTCGGGCACGCCGTCGCGCGCCGCG
>JACMRO010000345.1 GCA_014376425.1 Rubritepida sp. | reverse complement strand
CGAAGGAGGGCCGGGTCTCGTGCTTGTTGGCGCACCAGAACGACATCCGCCGTCGGGGGGCGGCCTCGCCCCGCTCCGCCTCGCCCATCGGGCCAGCGCCCACCCGGCTGCCCCGGATCGCGTTGCCGCCTGCCACGTGGTGCTCCTGTCGTCGTCCTTACGGGTGGTCAGTCTAGTGCCGCGGGACCTCGCACGGTCAGGACCCGGTCAGGGGCGTCGGGCCGGCCCCCGCACCTGGGGTCACCCGGAGGCGGGCTTGAGCAGCAGGCCGAGGGCGATGATGCAGACCGCCCACACCAGCCCGCACACGACGGTGAAGCGGTCGAGGTTCTTCTCCACCACGGCGCTACCACCGAGGGAGGACGAGACGCCGCCACCGAACATGTTCGACAGACCACCGCCCTTGCCCTTGTGCAGCAGCACAAGGACGATCATGAGCAGGCTGGCGATGACCAGCACGATCGACAGGAAGGTCACCATCAGACGATCACGCGCTCCTCGGGGAAGTGGCAGGCGACCTCGTGGCCGGGTTGGACCTCGACCAGCGGCGGCTCGACCTGCGTGCAGAGTGACTGAGCCTTCCAGCACCGGGTGTGGAACCGGCAGGCGGGGGGCGGATTGAGCGGGCTGGGGACGTCGCCGGTGAGCAGGATCCGCTCGCGGGCGTGCTCCTTGTCCGGGTCCGGTACCGGCACCGCGGACAGCAGGGCGTGCGTGTAGGGGTGCATCGGGTGCTCGTAGAGCGAGACGCGGTCCCCGACCTCCACGATCTTGCCGAGGTACATCACGGCGACCCGGTCGGAGATGTGCCGGACGACGGACAGGTCGTGCGCGATGAAGACGTACGTCAGGTCGAACTCCTCCTGCAGGTCGTCCAGCAGGTTGATGACCTGGGCCTGGATCGACACGTCCAGGGCCGAGACCGGCTCGTCGCACACGATCAGCTTGGGGCGCAGCGCGAGCGCCCGGGCGATACCGATGCGCTGCCGCTGCCCACCGCTGAATTCGTGCGGGAAGCGGACCAGCGCCGCCGGGTCGAGGCCGACCAGCGCGAATAGTTCGGCCGCCTGGGCGCGGGCGGCGTCACGCCCGGTGCCGGCGGCGATGGGGCGTTGCGCCACCTGGTCGCCCACCCGCCGGCGCGGGTTGAGCGAGGCATAGGGGTCCTGGAAGACCATCTGCACGCAATGCGCCGCCGCCTGGCGGGCGCCCGGCAGGGGCCGGCCCTCGATGCGGATGGTGCCCGCATCGAACGGCAGCAGCCCGACCGCGCAGCGAGCCAGGGTTGATTTGCCGGAGCCGCTTTCGCCCACCACGCCCAGCGTGGCGCCGCGCCGCAGGGTGAGGGTGACGCCGTCCAGCGCGCGGGTCTCGCGCCGGCGACGGAACAGGCCGGCGGGTCTGTAGGTCTTGCTCAGGCCGGTGATCTCCAGCACCGGCTCGGCCGAGATCGCGCGCGGCGCCGGTGCGGTCAGGCGCGGCACCGCGGCCAGCAGTCGGCGGGTGTAGTCATGCGCGGGCGCGCCCAGCACCTGCGCGGCCGCCCCCTGCTCCACCACCAGCCCCTGCTGCATGACGATGACGCGGTCGGCGATTTCGGCCACCACACCGAAATCATGGGTGATGAACAGAACCGCCGTGCCGCGGCGGGATTGCAGCTCGCGGATCAGCCGGAGGATCTGCGCCTGGGTGGTGACGTCCAGCGCGGTGGTCGGCTCGTCGCAGATCAACAACGCCGGTTCGAGGGCCAGCGCCATGGCGATCATGACGCGCTGGCGCTGGCCGCCGGAAAGCTCATGCGGATAGGCCCGCAGGGCGCCGTCCGGGTCGGGCAGCGCCACCTCCGCCAGGGCGGCACGGGCGCGGGCGGCGATATCCCGCGCGGGCAGATCGGTATGGGTGCGCCACATCTCGGCCAGCTGGTCGCCCACCATCATCAGCGGGTTCAGCGCCGTCATCGGCTCCTGGAAGACCATGGCGATGCGCGGGCCGCGCAGGCGGGGCAGCGCCTCGGCCGGCAGCCGCGCCAGGTCGGTGCCTTCGAACATCACGCGGCCGGCGGCCACGCGTACCCCCGGCGCCATCAGCCCCATGATGGTGGTGGCGGTGATCGACTTGCCCGAGCCGCTTTCGCCCACGACGCAAAGGATCTCTCCGGCATCGAGCGTCAGCGACACATCGACCAGCGCGTGCGGCCGGTCGGCGCCGGCGGGCAGCGCCACGGTCAGCCGCTCAAGCGCGAGCAGCGTCACTTTCCGATCCGCGGGTTGAGCGCATCGTTCAGCCCCTGCCCCACCAGCGACACGCCCAGGATCGTCAGCAGGATCGCCACGCCGGGAATGGCGGAAACATACCACTCCACCCGCAGCACGTTGCGGCCCAGGCCGATCAGATTGCCCCAGGATGGCACGTTGGGGTCCGACAACTGCAGGAACGCCAGCGCGCTCTCCAGCAGGATGGCCACGGCCATCACCACGGAGGCGTAGACGATCACCGGCGGCAGCGCGTTGGGCAGCACCTCGCGCAGCATCAGGTGCAGGTCGGACAGGCCCTGCACCCGCGCGGCCTGGACGAATTCACGCGTCCGCAGGGTCAGGAATTCGGCACGGGTCAGCCGGGCCACCGGTGGCCACGATACCAGCCCGATCGCCACCGTCACCGTGTTGATGTGCGAACCGAACACCGCCACCAGCACCAGCAACAACAAAAAATTCGGCAAGGTCTGGAAGGCCTCGGTCAGCCGCATCAGCACGGTGTCGACCCAGCCGCCGTAGAAGCCCGCCAGGGCGCCGATGGCGATGCCGATGGCGGTCGCCACCAGCGTCGCCACGAAGCCGATGAGCAGCGAAATCCGCGCGCCGTGGAAGATCTGCGCCATGATGTCGCGCCCCGATGGGTCAGTGCCGAGCGGGAAGCGCGGATTGGCGCCGGGCCATTGCAGCGGCCGGCCGGCCAGGCCAAGCGGATCGCCCGGGAATAGCAGCGGCGCCGCCAGCCCCATCCCCAGCACCGCCAGCACCAGGGCCGCGCCCAGCACCGCCACCGGATTGCGCAGGTAGCGCTTCACGCACCGATCCGCGGGTCGAGCCGCGCATACAGCAGGTCGACCGCGAAGTTCACCGCGATGACAAGCAGCGCCGAAACGAAGACGATGCCCAGCAGCGTGTTCAGGTCGCGCTGCACCACGCTTTCATAGGCGAGGCGCCCCAGGCCGGGCAGCGCGAAGACGCTCTCCACCACCACCGCGCCGCCCAGCATGGTGCCGGCCTGCAGGCCGATCAGCGTCACCATCGGCAGCAAAGCGTTGCGCAGCACGTGGCGGGTGACGATGCGGCCCTCACGCAACCCCTTGGCCCGCGCGGTGCGGACGAAATCCAGGCTCAGCACCTCCAGCATCGAGGCGCGCATGATGCGCAGATAGATCGCCAGGAAGATCAGCCCCAGCGTGAGCGTGGGCAGCACCAGGTGCCAGGCGATGTCGAGCGCACGGCGCCAGCCGGTGTAGCCCATGGCGACGTCGCCGAAGCCGCCGGCCGGCAGCCATTGCAGCTGCACCGAGAACAGCACGATCGCCATCAGCCCGAACCAGAAGGAAGGGGTGGCGTAGAAGATCAACCCCAGGGTCGAGATCAGCGTATCAGGCCAACGGTTGACGTGGCGGGCGGCGATGACGCCCAGCCCCATGCCTGCGCAAAAGGCCAGCGACAGCGACGCACCCATCAGCGACAGGGTGGCCGGCAGGCGTTCCAGGATCACGGTCGCCACCGGCTTGCCGTAGATGGCGGAGAAGCCGAGATCGAGCCGCACCAGGCGCCACAGGTAGTTGCCAAGCTGCGCCGGCAGCGAGAGGTCGAGGCCGTAGAACACCCGCAGGTCGCGCGCCACACCGGCATCGCCGCCGCCCATCTGCGCCAGCAGCGCATCCACCGTGTCGCCGGGTGCGAGCTGCAGCAGCAGGAACATGCCGACCAGGATCAGCAGCAGCGTCGGCAGCGACGCGGCCAGGCGCCGCGCCGCAAGGGAGAAGACCCTCAAGCCGCCAGCCAGAGGTCATGCCACGACGACGACGCCCAGCGCGGGTTGTTGCCGGCGTTGCGCAGCCGCCGGTTGAAGACACTCACAAAAATCTGCTCGATCGGCATCCACAGCGGCAGCTCCTCCTGCCCGCGGCGGACGAAGTCGGCATAGAGCGCGCGGCGCCGGGCCGGGTCGAGCTCGGTCGCCGCATTGTCGATGATCTGGTCCATCGTGGCGTCCGTCCAGCCGAACTGGTTGGTCCAGGGGGCGCCCACCGGGCTGCCCGAGCGGTACCAGACCGTGGTGCTGACCGCGGGGTCGGAGCGGTACTGGTGCCAGCCGCTGGCCAGGTCGAAATTGTGGTCGTTGTAGACCGTGCGCAGGAAGCCCGCGGCGTCGAGCCGCACGATCTCCACCCGGATGCCGACCTGGCTGAGCGACTGCTGGATGAAGGTCGCGAACAGCGAAATGTCCTCGCCCCAGGGGGCGGGGTTGAGGCGCAGGGTAAAGCGCACGCCGCCCGCTGCCCGGCGGTGCCCGGCCTCGTCCAGCAGCCGGTTGGCGAGTGCGGCGTCGAAGCCGTATTGCGGCATGCCGGCCGGGTAGTAATCGGTCGAGACGGATGGGATCGGCCCGGTGCCGGCCTTGGCGAACGTCCCCAGAAAATTCTCGATGAAGAACGGAATGTTCAGCGCGTGGGCGATGGCTTTCCGCACCCGCTGATCGGCCAGGATCGGGTTGCGGAAGTTG
>JACMRO010000344.1 GCA_014376425.1 Rubritepida sp. | reverse complement strand
TATACTATGGAGGCATATCGCCACGCCACCGAAATCAAGCCGCCGCGCTCTCCGACCGCTTGGCATTCTTCTTCCGCTCATTGGGGTCGAGGAACCGCTTGCGCAGCCGCACGGCGGAGGGCGTCACCTCGACCAGCTCGTCTTCCTCGATATAAGCGATCGCCTGCTCCAGGCTCATCCGCCGTGGCGGGATCAGCAGCAGCGCCTCATCCTTGCCGGCGGCACGGATGTTGGTGAGCTTCTTTTCCTTGATCGGATTTACGTCCAGATCGTTCTCACGGCTGTTCTCACCCAGGATCAGGCCCTCATAGACCTTGTCGCCGGGGTTCACGAACAGCGTGCCGCGCTCCTGCAGTGCGAACAGCGCGTACTGAACCGCCTCCCCATCCGAGTTCGAGATCAGCGAGCCCTTAACCCGGCCCTCGATGCTGCCGGCCCAGGGCTTATAGCCTTCGAACAGTCGGTTCATGATGCCGGTGCCGCGCGTGTCGGTCAGGAATTCACCGTGGTAGCCGATCAGGCCGCGGCTGGGCATGATGAAGGTGATGCGCAACTTGCCGCCGCCGGAGGGCCGCATATCCTGCATTTGCGCCTTGCGGATGGACAGCTTCTCGACGACCACGCCGGTATAGGCCTCGTCCACATCGACCAGCACCTCCTCGAAGGGCTCCTCGCGCTCGCCGGTCTCGGGGTTGGTCTGGGTCAGCACGCGCGGGCGGCCGATGGTCAGCTCAAAGCCTTCGCGGCGCATCTGTTCGATCAGCACGCCCAGCTGCAGTTCGCCGCGGCCTGCCACCTCGAAAGCGTCGGTCTCGCTGGAGACGCTGACGCGGATGGCGACGTTGCCTTCAGCCTCCTTCAATAACCGGTCCCGGATCTGGCGCGACGTCACTTTCTTGCCTTCGCGGCCGCCCAGGGGGCCATCATTGACGCGGAAGGTCATCGCCAGCGTGGGCGGGTCGACCGGCATGGACACCAACGGCGCCATCACGGAGGGCTCGCAGATGGTGTCGGGAATGGTGGCGTCCGCCAGGCCGGCGATGGCGATGAAATCGCCCGCCTGCACGCTTTCCACCGGCACCCGCTCAAGCCCGCGGAAAGTCAGCAGCTTGGTCAGCCGGCCGGTTTCGATCTGCGTGCCATCCGGCCGCAGCACCTTCACCGGCATGTTCATCCGCGCCACGCCCTGCTCCACACGCCCAGTCAGGATGCGGCCCAGGAAGTTGTCGTTCTCCAGGATCGCGGCGTTCATCGCGAAGGGCAGTGACGCGTCCAGGCCAGGCTCGGGCACATGGCTGAGGATCAGATTGAACAGCGCCGACAAATCCTTGCGCGGCCCGTTGATCTCCACATCGGCCCAGCCCTGCCGGCCACTTGCATAAAGCATCGGGAAGTCGAGCTGCTCGTCGGTCGCGTCCAGCGCCGCAAACAGGTCGAATACCTCGTTGTGCACCTCGTCGTGCCGGGCGTCCTGGCGGTCAATCTTGTTGAGGATGACGATGGGGCGGATGCCGCGGGCCAGCGCCTTGCCCAGCACGAACTTGGTCTGCGGCAGCACGCCCTCGGCGGCAT
>JACMRO010000343.1 GCA_014376425.1 Rubritepida sp. | reverse complement strand
TCATCAGGGCAAGGCGCGAGCTTTCGACGTGCTGGTAGTAGGCTGAGGTGTCGCGGCTGGTGAAGGCGATGTCCTGCCCGCCCTCACGCGCCACCAGGCGGGAAAAGTCGCCCGAGGGCACATTACCGGAGCCCTTGAACATCATGTGTTCCATGAAGTGGGCGATGCCAGATAGGCCGGCCGGGTCCTCGCCCGAACCCGCGCCATAAAAGACGTAATGGGCCACCACGGGCGCGCGGCGATTTTCATCCAGCACCACGCGCAAACCATTCGCCAGGGTCCAGCTTTTGGCGCCGAACAGCGGCCGGTCGGGCGGCAGGGCTTGTGGTGGGGCGGTGTTCTGCTGGGCAGAAGCCCGGGAAGCGGCGGGCAGGGTCAGCGCCGCGGCAAGGGTGGTGCGTCGGGTCAGATCTGGCATTCCTGGCAAGATGGGGCGGGGTGGCGCGGTTGGGAGTGCCGGGAATGACATTTCCTGGACGCCGGGACAATCTGGGGGCGGCAGGTCGGGCAGGTCCACACATTGGCGTCAGGACGCAAATGGCAGGTCCCTTCTGCCATGTCCCGGCCATGAAGCGCTGGCAGAAGGAATCATCACAGACATGCAGAACGTTTAGGGGACCTGTCATGCCACAGCGATCGACGAATAACGCCGCCATTGGCGCCGCCTGATGCGCGCCGCCTGGTGGGAGCGCAATGGCGCCGCGCGGGACGTTCTGGTGCTGGGCCAAATGCCCACCCCCGCGCCGGCCCCGGGCGAGGTTCTGGTGCGGATGGTCACCAGCGGGGTCAACCCGTCGGATGTGAAATTTCGCGCCGGCCGGCCGCCCGAGTTCCCCCGCATCATCCCGCACAGCGACGGTGCGGGCGTGGTGGACGCGGTGGGCGAGGGGGTGGACGCGGCCCGGGTGGGCGAGCGGGTGTGGCTGTGGAACGGCGCCTGGAAACGGGCGCATGGCACGGCGGCCGAATATATCGCGCTGCCCGCCAACCAAGCCGTGCTGCTTGATCCGGACACCAGCTTCGACGCGGCCGCCTGCTTCGGCATTCCGGCGCTGACCGCGCTGCATGCGGCGCTGTGCGACGGTGGTGTGTCGGGCCAGCGGGTGCTGGTGCAGGGCGGCGCGGGCGCGGTGGGGCACTACGCCATTCAGTTCGCCCGCCTGTTGGGCGCGCGTCAGGTTTTGGCCACCGTCAGCAGCCAGGCCAAAGCAACCCACGCGCTGGCCGCCGGCGCCGACGCCGCGATCAACTACCGCGACGGGGATCTGGCCGCCCGCGTGCGCGACCTTACCGACGGGCATGGCGTGGACCGGGTGATCGAGCTTGACCTGGCCGCCAACGCCGCCGCCCTGCCCGCATTGCTCGCGCCGGGCGGCTTCGTGGCCTGTTACGGTTCGGGCCGGCCGGAGGCGTCGCTGGCCTTCTTCCCCCACATCATGGCCGGCATCGGCTACCGCTTCTTCATCGTCTACGAACTGACGGAGCCCGACCGGGCGCGGGCGGTGGGGGCACTGGGCGCCTGGTGCAGGGCCGGCCTGCTGCAGCACGCGGTCGCCGCGCGGCTGCCGCTGGACGAGATCGTCGCCGCGCATGAG
>JACMRO010000342.1 GCA_014376425.1 Rubritepida sp. | reverse complement strand
TGGACGGCCTGCTGGTCCCCGGGAGCCCCAGCAACGTCCATCCGGACCGGTACGGCGCCCCCGACGAGACGCCCGACCGTCACGACCTGGACCGCGTTGGCACAACCCTGCCGCTCATCCGCGGGGCCCTGCGGCGCCACATGCCGCTGCTGGCGATCTGCCGCGGTATCCAGGAGGTGAACGTGGCGCTGGGCGGCAGCCTGCATCAGCAGGTGCACGGGCTGCCGGGGCGCCTGGACCACCGTGGCGGATCCGACATCCCAGCCCAGGCCTACGCGCCGAAGCACGACGTGGCGCTGAGCGGCGGCCTGGCGATGCTGATGGGGCGGGAGCGCATCACCGTAAACTCGGTGCATGAACAGGCGATCGACCGGCTGGGCGACACGCTGGTTGCCGAGGCGGTGGCGCCGGACGGCACGATCGAGGCGGTGCGCGTGCCGGGCGCCGGCTTCGCGATGGCCGTGCAATGGCATCCAGAATGGGATTACGCTGCGGATGCGAGCAGCCTGGCGCTGTTCCGTGCATTCGGAGACGCCTGCCGCGCCTATGCCGGCGGGATCAGGAGGGCAGCATGAGCATGACATACACCCCGGCCACGACTCCGGCCCAGGACGCGACCCTGCTTCTGGGCCGGGCCCTCGGCGCGGCGATCTTCATCATGGGCGGATACGGCAAGCTGATGGCGGCGGCGGCCACCAAGGCCTACTTCGCCAGCACGGGCGTGCCGCTGCCCGACCTGGCGTATTGGGTTGCGGTGCTGATTGAGTTGGGGGGCGGCCTGCTATTCCTGCTCGGCGGTGGAACGCGGGTGGTCGCGCTGGTTCTGGCGACGTTCTGCGTCGCCACCGCTTTCCTGGCCCATGCGAAGTTCGGGGACCGCGGCCAGCAGATCAACTTCCTCAAGAACCTGGCGATGGCTGGCGGCTTCCTGGCCTTTGCCACCTGGGGTGGCGGCGCGTTCAGCCTGGATCGGCTACTGCGCCGGAGGGCCTGAGATGGACCTGCACCTGACGGGCAAGCGCGCGCTGATCACCGGCGGGTCGAAGGGCATCGGCCGGGCCAGCGCGGCCGCCTTGGCGGAGGAGGGTTGCGACGTGGTCCTCGTCGCGCGCAACCCAGCCCTGCTGGAGGACGTTGCCAACGCGCTGCGCGCCCGGCACCAGGTGCGTGTCGAGGTGATCGCCGCCGACCTATCCCGGCAAACGGAGGTGGAGCGTGTGGCCGAGGCTGCTGGCGCGATCGACATCCTGGTTAACAACGCCGGCGCGATCCCACCCGGCAACCTCATTGCCGTGGACGACGCGACGCTGCGGGCGGCGTGGGACCTGAAAGTGTTCGGCTTCATCAGTCTGTGCCGCGCGCTGTATGCGCCGCTGGCGGCACGGCGCGGTCGACGTCATGGTTTTCGTTCAGCAGGCTTTTGATGGACATGGGGCACTTCCTTGGAATCAGTAAGGGATCAGTTCAGCTCAGGCGGCTTGGCGGCCGGCCATCAGCACGCTGGCATGCAGGCGGCTGGAGGTCTGCTCCATGCCTTCCTGCGGCGCGTGCGTGTCGCTCAGCAGGCCCCAGATCATTTCGTCGTTGAAGCGCATGGCGCACATGACCAGGTTGCGTGAGGCAATCTTGATGAGCTGCTGCACAGACAGTTGCGAGATCAGGTCAGCGACGGACTCCGACAGGCCCAGACGGAACAGGGCCTGCGGCTTGTCCTTGCGGATCATGGCCTGGGCCAGGATCAGGTACGACAGGTTGGTGTCGCGGATCTCATTCATCATCTGGTCGGTTTGCATCTGGGTCCACCCGGTTTGTTAATGTGTGAGTAATTGTGAGAACGGAAACAAATAAACTGAATACGCCAAATCCCTCCAGACGCACAGCGGAATGCCTAGTGGGCGTTAGGCCGAATCCTTAGGGTAGGACGCCGCCCCCCCGAAGCGCTGCGCACATTCGCGCATTGGCGGC